>JALNZH010000041.1 GCA_023229405.1 Bacteroidota bacterium | reverse complement strand
CGCCAGCGAAGTGGCGATCGATGAATTCCCGGAATTGGACTTGACCGTCCGCGGCGCGATCTCCATCGGTCGACGCTTGCAGGATCCTCTTGCCGAACTGGTAAAGCTCGATCCGAAATCGATCGGCGTCGGGCAGTACCAGCATGACGTGGATCAGAAACTGTTGAAGAAAAAACTGGAAGAGACCGTCCAAAGCTGCGTGAATTACGTCGGGGTCGATCTGAACATGGCATCGAAGGAATTGTTGAGTTATGTTGCTGGTATTAATGCGCCGCTGGCAAAAAGTATCGTGGAATACCGGAATAATAACGGTGCCTTCAAAAGCCGGAAAGAATTGGTCAAAGTGCCAAAGTTCGGTCCGAAAGCGTTTGAACAGGCAGCCGGATTCCTGCGCATCCGCGATGCAAAAAATCCGTTAGACAGCTCCGGAGTCCATCCAGAAAGTTATCCGATTGTCGAAAAGATTCTCACGGATGTAAAATTAACCTTCGACGAAGTGATGAAGAATCCTTCAACGCTGGACAAACTGGATATCAAAAAATATGTAACCAAGACCGTCGGAGAACCGACACTGCGTGATATCATCACCGAATTGAAAAAACCGGGACGCGATCCGCGCGCCGAATTTAAATACGCTACCTTTAAGGATGGGATTAAAGAGATCACCGATCTGAAACCCGGAATGGAACTGGAAGGAATTGTTACGAACGTTGCAAACTTCGGAGCATTTATTGATATCGGCGTTCATCAGGACGGACTGGTGCATATTTCTCAGTTGGCGGACCGGTATGTGGAAGATGCAAAAACGGTCGTCAAAGTCGGACAGATTGTAAAAGTACGTGTAATAGAAGTGAACGAACAATTAAAACGAATCGCTCTTTCCATGCGTTCGCAGCAGAGCATTGCTTCACCCGCAAAGAAGAAAGAGAATACTGAACCGTTCAAAGAACGTTCATATTCTCTGGAAGATCTGCGTGCAAAATTCGGCAAAAAGGAAGAGAAGAAAACAGAGTCAGAAAAATAATATTGTCATACTGAGCGAAGCAGAAGTGTGACAGTATCAATACCATACCTCGACTCCGCTTGGAACAGCATTGTAGTAGTTTAACGCCAGTATCAAAAGGGGAAACGGAAGAAAAACAATGGTTGTTTTTTCCTTTCTCCTTTTGTATTTTTATTAAACCACAGGTCACCAATCCCAATCTTCACTGTCGGTTTACTCATTTTCCCAAAACTAGTATTTGTGCTTCCGATAGCAACCGGAACACCGTTCCTTTTTTTGTCTATGACCGATGCCGGACTTGATGTTAAGAGCTATAATAGGACGAAACTGATTGTTTCGATCTCCGGCGGAATTACCTCCTTTGCACTGACTATCTTCCTGTTGCTTTCCGGCTTTACCCTGACCATAGAAGAATTTGCTTTTTCGTTTACTTCAAATGTATATCTCGCGCTGCTTATTTTTTCAGCACTGTTCGGCATTATCAGCGGAATAGGTTCGGTTCCATTCAGTGTGTATTCCGGTTTCATACTTGAACACCGATACAACATGTCCAACCAAACGTTCCTGCAATGGTCATGGGAAAACATTAAAGGGATGCTGATTTCCATACCTCTTATTACTCCAGTGGCGTTACTTGTATATTTTTTCCTTCTCACGTTTACTGTGCATTGGTGGCTTCCGGTCGCGATCACGGTATTTTTCTTCTCCATCGGACTCGCCCGCATTGCGCCGATTGTGATCCTGCCGCTCTTTTATACATTAACACCGCTCGAAGAGTCTCCATTGAGAGAGAATATTTTAGCGATGACACGTTCCACAAAAATGATCGTCGAAGGAATTTATTCGTTTAACCTGAGCAAGACGACGAAAAAAGCAAATGCCGCATTTACCGGCATCGGAAAATCAAAACGAATTCTGCTCGGCGACACGCTGATGAAGAATTTTTCCGAAGAAGAGATCGAAACTGTTTTCGCACACGAACTAGGGCATTATTCGCACGGGCATATTCGAAAAAGTATTATCGTCGGAACATTGAGCATCTTTGTCGGATTATATTGTACATCGCTCACCTATTCGGCGTCATTATCTTGGTTCGGATTCTCTTCCATTGCACAGCTTTCCGCACTGCCGTTACTAACCGCATGGCTGGGACTCTATTCATTGCTCACGTCCCCGCTCGGGAATATTCTTTCGCGCAAACATGAATTTGAAGCGGACCGGTATGCAGTGGAACGGACAAAAAATACTCCGGCATTCATCTCCGCGATGAACAAACTGGCGGAAATGAATCTTGCCGACCGGACGCCGCATCCGATTGTTGAATTTTTATTTTACAGTCATCCTTCCATTGAAAAACGCATACACGCAGCGGAGAGCATTGCATGAGATGGGCCATCACCATACTCCGATTAATAGTGATTGCAACAACGTGCATTCCTTTTTCCATCGCCGCCATCATTACGATTCCTTTTGACCGTTCGGGCAGAACGTATTTTTGGTGTGGCCGGACATGGACGAGATTCGCACTGTTCATCTGCCGGATTGAAGTGGCAGTCGTTGGATTGGAAAAAGTCGATCCATACGGCAATTACATTTTGGTAAGCAACCACGCCAGCATGTTCGATATTCCCGTAATGATGAAAACATTTCCCCATATCAGGATCATGTTCAAAAAAGAATTATCATACGTCCCGTTCTGGGGCTGGGCACTCCGGTGGGGTCACCACATTATGGTGGACCGGAGCAAAGGAACGGAAGCAATGAAAAGTCTGGACCGGGCGGCAAACGATGTCCGGTCTGGCGGACAGGTATTATTATTTGCCGAAGGAACACGCACGCGGGACGGAAAACTTCTGCCGTTCAAACGGGGTGCGTTTGCACTGGCAGCAAAATCTGGTGTGCCATTGGTACCGGTGACAATCAACGGAAGTTTCCGGATTCTGCCAAAAGGGTCGTTCGATATTCAACCGTCGAAGATTGAAGTGAAAATCGAAATTCCCATCGAAACAACATCGATCGTAACACGCGAAGATGAAGTAACACTGATGAACACAGTGAAAGAGATTATAACCAAAAATTACCGGGAAGAGGTGTAACCATGTCCGTCACCATTAAGGATGTAGAACATATCGCGAAGCTGGCAAAATTGGAATTCTCCGACACCGAAAAAGAAAAGTTCACGCATCAGTTCAACGACATCTTGAAATATATGGATCAGTTGAATTCCGTAGATACAGCCAATGTCGAACCGCTGGCGCAGGTGATCGAACTGCAGAATGTGTTTCGCGAAGATGTCGTAACACCGTCCACACCGACTGATGAAGCATTGAAAAATGCACCGGCAGCAACGGATGAACATTTTAAAGTACCGAAAGTGATAGGATAAGAAACAAGGGGCGTTGCGAAAAGTTTCTGATATATTCAATGTAAACCACAAACATTTCTGTTCCTACACTTGAAGATTGCACGTTCATAATAAACATTCGTTCGCAATCACCAAATACTGATTATGAAGAGACATCTGAAAAATCTCATATCAATATCATTCCGTGGAGCGCCTGCTTACCGGTCCCAAAGGGACGCCATTGGTGCAGGCATGATGCGATGAGGAATCTCGTTTTTCCACTCAAATCATAGCTGTCCAAAAATAAAACCCTTATTGACAAAATTTATCGAAACAGGTGGATGTATGGAAGATATGGTATGTTGAGAAAAGTAAGCCCTCCCCTACATTTCTTACAGTGTTGGATGAGATGTGGTTGGGAGCGAAATTTAGGAGGAGTGAGCGTGCTTTTTCTCCCCCTACCAAGGGGGAGAAAAAGAGGGGGCCTGAAATCATGAAGGGACGTTTGATGGCGTTTTTTGCCATCTACGGGCAAGTGCGAACCGGATTCAGCGCGCGCGTTACATTTCACAAGGGGTTCTTGTGCTTCTTTTCTTGTGCCGACCAAATCTTTATACCATGTCGGCATTCCTTCGGAACCCCAACAAGAAAAGAAGGAATAAGTTTTTCTCTTGTATGATTTATTTTGGACAAGTATGCACTCAAATGAAAGAACAAGATTCTTCCGCTTCGCTGCACTCAGCGTCAGTATGACAAAGGACAACCTTTTTTTCAGATGATTCTATGAATATTATCGGCATCATACCATCCCGTTATGCGTCCACCCGGCTTCCTGCGAAACCGCTGGTGGATATCTGCGGAAAACCAATGGTGCAGCGAGTGTACGAACAGGCGCAGCGGTCAACATTGCTTACTCATGTTGTTGTTGCTACGGATGACGAACGTATCGTCGCTGCGGTTACCGCGTTCGGCGGTAATGTGGCAATGACCCCCGTCGATATCCAGAGCGGAAGCGATCGGATAGCATTGGTGGCGAAAAATTTTAATGCTGATATCGTTGTCAATATTCAGGGGGACGAACCGTTGATCGATCCGCAATTAATTGATCAAACGATCCGTGCGTTAATCGAAGATCCTTCGGCTGTTGTCAGTACTGCAGTAAAACGGACGACATCGCATCAGGATGTCGTTAATCCAAGCGTTGTGAAAGTGGTGTTAGATGCGAACAGTTATGCATTATATTTTTCCCGTTCTCCAATTCCGTACGTGCGCGATGCGCGCACGGATGAAGAATGGGTCAGCAACACCGGATTTTATAAACATTTCGGGATTTATGTCTACCGTGCAGAGTTCCTTCAGAAATACACAACACTGAAGCAAACTCCGCTGGAGATCGCAGAAAAGCTGGAGCAACTGCGGATTCTAGAAAACGAGTACAAAATTCGATGCGTTATCACAGAGTACGAATCACTTCCCGTGGATACTCCGGAAGATCTGCAAAAGGTTATCAATTATTTGAATACCCAGTAGGACAAATATTCGCCGCTGAAATTTCCAACCAAAGTGGCATTCCGGAATCATCATTGAACTACGACGGAATGAGGTTGTCACCTAGTGTAACAGAACAAATTCGAATGATTGTCCACCTGTTTTATACAGAACAAATATTTTATGACCAACACCGATTTCCTCTAAGAGAACAAAATCTGGGACGACATCGGTGCAGTATCTGTTGGAACCCTGATTGAATGGTACGATTTTTATATCTTCGGAAGCCTTGCGCCGATTATGTCTGAATCATTCTTTCCGAAAGAAAATCCGGCACACTTCAGTGTCACGGCCGTATCATATCGGCAACAGTGTGTTCGGCAGGTTAGTGCCGCTGATCGGTGTTGCGCGTGTTGCACTGACCGGGACAATTACGCCGGATTAATTTATCCGATCGCAATCACACTCATGACGTGTATCTTCGGCATGATGTCTATGAAACATACGAAGGGTGTGAAGTTGTGAGCTGAGTTGGATTGAGCACGCTCAGAATAAAAACGCTCGTATGGTATTCACGTAACCTCGAATGTTAATTCGTTATTTATATCATTTAAACATTGACACCTATGGCACAACCACACGTTAAATATATTTTTGTTACCGGCGGCGTCGTTTCCTCTCTCGGAAAAGGAATCGCGGCAGCATCACTCGGACTCTTGTTAAAATCACGCGGACTCCGCGTTACGATCCAAAAAATGGATCCGTATTTGAATGTCGACCCGGGAACCATGTCTCCGTATCAGCATGGCGAAGTGTATGTGACCGACGACGGAGCAGAGACCGACCTCGATCTGGGTCATTACGAACGTTTTTTGGATGTGAATACATCCAAGTTAAACAATGCGACGACCGGCCAGATTTATTATGAAGTGATCAATAAAGAACGGCGCGGCGATTATCTCGGCGCAACGGTGCAGGTTGTTCCGCACATTACAGACGAGATTAAGAGGCGTATCGGCCAGCTTGGGGCAACCGGAAAATACGATGTAGTTATTACCGAAGTCGGCGGCACGGTCGGCGATATCGAATCGCTTCCCTTTTTGGAAGCAATCCGTCAATTTACATTGAATATCGGCAAGCGCAACGCTCTCAGCATTCATGTTACGTTAATTCCCTATATCAAATCCGCCGGCGAAATTAAAACAAAGCCGACGCAGCACAGCGTAAAAACGTTGCTCGAAATCGGAATGCAGCCGGACATCCTCATTTGCCGTACAGAGAAACGTCTGTCGCGGGAAGTGCGTGAAAAAATCGGCCTGTTCTGTAACGTAGAAACCGAAGCGGTGATTGAAGGACGCGATGTAGAAACGATCTACGAACTTCCGCTTCATTTTGAAAAAGAAGGACTCGATAAGATCGTACTGGAAAAACTGAACGTGAAGGCGAACAAGCCAGATCTGCGAAAATGGACCCGGTTTGTTCATCGAGTAAAAGAACCGAGCGACCGTGTAACGATTGGTTTTGTCGGCAAATACACCGAATTGAAGGATGCATACAAAAGTATTTCCGAATCGTTCATTCACGCAGGCGCGGAAAACGATGTCGCCGTCGATGTAAAATGGATCCGCGCGGAAGAACTGGATGGAAATAATGTGGAAGAATTGTTGAGCGACGTGAACGGTTTGCTCGTTGCACCAGGCTTCGGAATCCGCGGCATTGAAGGGAAGATTAAGGCAATTCAGTATGTCCGCGAAAATAAAATTCCCTTCTTCGGAATCTGTTTGGGAATGCAGTGTGCTATTATTGAATTCGCCCGAAACGTGTGCGGTATGAAGGGTGCGCACAGCACGGAGTTCAAAAAATCCAAATACAACGTGATTGATATGATGGCGGACCAGAGAAATATTAAAAATATGGGTGGTACGATGCGGCTCGGCGCATATCCGTGTGCGGTTCAAAAAGGAACGAAAGCGTATGCGGCATATAAAAAAGAATTAATCTACGAACGTCACCGCCACCGGTATGAAGTAAATAATAAGTTCCGTAAAACACTGGCCGAACACGGCATGGTCTTCAGTGGCACATCGCCGGACAACAATCTGGTGGAGATCGCCGAATTAAAGGATCATCCCTGGTTTGTCGGCGGTCAGTTCCATCCGGAACTGAAGTCGCGTGCGCTCAATCCTCACCCGCTCTTCCGTGATTTTGTGAAAGCAGCAGTGGAATACAGCAGAACAAAAAAATAATACTGTTCGCAGTTGAACGAAGTCGCTCCCGGAAACAGTGCGGGAGCGATTGGTTTTTAAAGAAACTCCAACTCCCTTTTCGTATCTTCTTTTATGCTTTCCAATTATTTCACGCTTCTTCATATAGCCCGGGTGCTCCATCAGCGGTATGCCCGTACGGTGATCGCCGAAGTCTATTCACAGGAAAAGAATACACTCTCCATTCTTGTGTATGCACCGGAGCCGCACACAGTCACCGTATGTTGCAACGCCCGTGAGAATTATATCGTTGCGCGGGAGAACAATACGCGCACCCATAAGAACACAATCGATTTGTTCCCTATGCTGATCGATCGACACATTGAATCGGTCCAGATGAGCGCGTCGGACCGGGTTATCGTTATCACTATTTCCGGCGGACTCCGGCTCTGTTTGGAGATGTTCGCTTCATCAGCGAATGTGGTGTTATTGGACGAAACGGGAACCGTCTCTGATGCATTTTTGAATAAAAAAGAGGCGCTCGGAAAACAGAAAACATATCCGTTGGATCAACAAACGGTTTCTGTCAGCACAATGATGCCGGAAAAAGAAATGACGGTTCATGTGATCGTGGAATTTTGTAAAGAAACAAATGATACATTCCGCGCAATAAAAAAAGCAGTTCCCAAACTAGGGACACTGCTTGCGGAAGAGGTCATCGTTCGTTCTGATGCTCATCGGCAGAATTGTACACCGGACGATGCACAAAAAATTGTTTCGAACATAACAACGATCGCGAATCAGATCATCGGAATGGAACATAGTGTTCCCATGATCTATTTTGACGATCGGTCTCCTCTCTGTTTTTCATTGATACCGCTGAATCATCTGTCTGCCAATCGCAGTGAACAATACAACGATCTCTTTACCGGTATTCAACGATTCATCAGTTTTGAACGCTCCACATCGTCATACCTGCAGAAGAAAAAAGAGATCGTTTCGTGGATGCACAAAGAACATGAAAAGGCCGAACGAACTGTTCGGGCCGTAGATGCAGAGTTGACTGAGTCGTCCCGTGCCGAGCGCTACCAACACTATGCCGTTGCAATCATGACGCATCTTTCCACCGTCACCAAAGGAGCGGCGGAACTGTCCGCTGTCGATCCGTCCGACCCAGATAGAACGATCTCGATTCCTCTCGATGCGGCTCTTTCTCCCCAAAAGAACGCCGAGCGATACTTCGAAAAGGCAAAAAAAGCAAAAAATGGACGGGAAGAAGCAAAAGAACGAATACAAATTTTGCAAAAACGATTGACGGCGTTGAATGGTCTATTAGAGAAAATTAACGCCATAGTCGACAGTATTTCACTAAAAAATTTCTTACAATTCCATGGGGAAATGGTTAAAGAACTCGGGTATATGACGGAACAGGAACAGAACGAACTTCCACCATTCAAGACTTTTGCAGTCGACGGCGGGTTTACGGTGTATGCGGGAAAGAACAGCGCAAACAACGACCTGCTGACATTCAGATATGCCAAACCGAACGACTTGTGGTTCCATGCAAGGGGTTCCAGTGGATCGCACGTCGTCCTGAAACTCGGCAGCGCTCAGGGAGCACCGACGAAAAAAGCGATTGAACAAGCGGCATCGATCGCAGCATACTACAGCAAAATGAAAAACGCCAAACATGTGCCGGTCGCAATAACCGAGCGGAAATACATCCACAAGCCAAAAGGGGCTCCCGCCGGAACAGTTGCACTTGATAAGGAAAAAGTTATATTTGTTCAGCCCGTCTTGCCCGAACATAAGGCTTAATTATGGCTATCAAAATTCTTGTTGTCGACGACGACAACTACATCCGATCCTTCCTCCAGAAGCGTCTTACCGCACTCGGATATGAAGTGCATCTCGCCGAAAACGGCGAGCACGGACTTCAGGTCGCAGAGGAACAACGCCCGCATCTGATTATTTCCGACTGGATGATGCCGAAGATGGACGGTACAGAATTCTGCCGCAACATAAAAAACCATCCCGACTTGAAATATGCATATTTCATCCTTCTAACGGCGCGGGATTCTGCAGAAGATAAAATTGAAGGAATGGAACAGGGAGCAGACGACTTTATGACGAAGCCGTTCAACGATAAAGAACTTGTCGCCCGTGTTAATGTCGGACTTCGCATCACCGCATTGCAGCAGGAACTTTCCAAATTTCAACATCAAAAAGCGGTCACCGAGCTTGCTATCACCGTCGGACATGAAATAAATAATCCGCTTGGCATTATTATGCTGACGCTGCAGGTGATGAAAAAAAAGATTGGCACTCCGCGCGAATCCGAACTGAAGAATGATATCGATACAATGATGGCCAACGGTCACCGACTGGCCGACATTGTGAAGAAACTTTCCTCCCTGGAAGATCCGCAGTTCAAACCGTATCTGAAAAATTCAGAAACGCATATGCTCGATCTCACCGGAAAACCGTAACGGCCGGAAATTCTCATTTCAACTTTTGCATTTCCGTTGTATCTTGTTCTCCATGAAATTCCGGAACTTCTGGCTTATACTTATTCTGTCTGTATCACTGTGGGATACAATACAATCTCAGCATCGGTATTATTTCTATACAGGGAAATTGTATGGATCCGAATCGCTGATTAATCCCGGTTCTCTCCTCGTTAATGCCGGTTTCGACATTCTGCAATCCGTTCCCCACTCCCGAAAACTATCGACGATCAAATTCGGCATTGGTGTGCGCAATGTGTACAATAACCTCTCCGACCCTTTCACACAAATTGATAAATTCGGCTGGAAAAAATTCATCGGTCAGGAAGTATTCCCGCTGAGCCTGAAAATAGAAGAGGCTCAATGGTTCCCGAATTATACGCTTCACTTCATCGGCGGCGGGATGGATGCAAGGATGATGTACGAATGGTACACAGTTCATAACCTTCCCTCTCCAACGCTGCTCGCCGGCCTGACTATTGCTGCATATCATGTTGTGAACGAAGCGGTCGAAAACGATATGTTTGTCGGACCGAATGTTGATCCCATCGCCGACATTTATATTTTTAATCTTGGCGGAGCGCTCCTGTTTACTTCTGATGCCGTCGCCGAATTTTTCAGCACCACGCTTCACATGACAGCTTGGCCTGGACAGCCGGCGTGGAATCCAGAATTTAATACGCTGGAAAATCATGGACACTATTATGTCATGAAGTACCAGCTGCCGTTCGCTCCAACAACAAGTCTGTTTTATCATTTTGGCGACAATGGATTGATCGGCCTCTCCTTTCTTCAACCGAACAACGAGAGCGTTACGCTTGCTGTTGGCGCTACCCAGCGGCAGCTTCGTACGGTAGATATCACAAACGGTGCTCGGACAGTCACGGTGGATCTGGGTTGGATGGCCGGGATCTTTTATGATCGAGAAAACTCTCTGCTCGCTTCAATCATGGCATCCAACCGCATCAACGAAAAACTGCGGCTGAATCTTTACCCCGGCGTCATCGATCTGTGGGGATTTTCACCCGGACTGTTCGCCGCACTCGGTAACAGAAATCAGTTCATGGCCGGATTTTCTCTGCAATATTCGCCGGTGGGATTGGCATATCGTAACAAATTGTGATAATTTCTTCCACTACATGAATGGAATATTGCTATGACAACACTTAAGAATAAGATCGTTTTTATCACCGGAGCATCATCTGGCATTGGCAAAGCAACTGCTACACAATTTGCCGCTGCAGGCGCAAACGTGTTAATCTGTGCCCGCAGATTTGAAAAAGTGGAATCGCTGGCAAAAGAGTTGCACACTGCACATGGTGTGAAGACCCATGCCTTCCATCTGGATGTGCGTAACCACGCTGACGTTGAGAGAGCATTGAATGTTTTGCCGCAAGAGTGGAAAAATATTTCCATCCTCATCAACAACGCCGGATTATCACGCGGTATGGACAATATTCAGGAAGGAAAGATCGCCGACTGGGAAGAAATGATCGACACGAACGTGAAAGGGCTTCTCTACGTTACCCGCGCCGTACTGCCTGGTATGATCGAGCGAAATGAAGGACACATCATCAATCTTGGCTCCGCTGCCGGACATTGGGTCTATCCGAAAGGAAATGTTTACAACGCCTCAAAATTCGCTGTGCGCGCGCTCAACGAAGGAATGAAAATGGACCTGCTCGGCACGCCGATCCGTGTCACATCCATCGATCCAGGACTTGTTGAAACTGAGTTTAGTATTGTTCGCTTCAGTAATGATACTGAGAGAGCAAAGAAAGTCTATCAAGGATTAACGCCGCTCACTCCCGATGACATTGCCGAAACAATTGTGTGGACGGCATCACGCCCGGCTCATGTCAATATCAGTTCCGTTATTATGATGCCAACCGATCAAGCATCTCCATCGTTCGTCCATCGCAGGTCATAACGTTCAACCAAAAAAGGAAACTAATGAAGCAACTCTTTGTTATGATGATGATATTTGCTCTTCCCGTATTCGGTCAAAAGAAAGATTACCGCACCGCCTTAAACGATGTTGCCGAACAGTACGTCCGGCTGATATTGGATATCGGGCAGCATGATCCTGATTTTGTCGATGCATACTATGGACCGAAGGATTGGCAGGAAGCATCCAAAAAAATGAACTATCGTCTCACCGCACTTCACGATAGAGCGGATGCGGTGATTGCCCGGGTAAAACGGATTCGTGTTCCCAAAAAAGATGAACAATATTCATTGCGGAAAACATATTTACAAAAACAACTTGCCGCTGCACATACAAAACTGGAGATGCTCGGCGGCACGAAATATTCATTCGACGAAGAGGCGAAACTACTCTATGATGCCGTGCCACCGAAATATTCCGAAAAACATTTCAATAGTGTCCTTGCGGAATTAACGAAAGCACTCCCCGCCGGCGAAGGAACAGTGCAGGAGCGGTATCAACAATTCCGGGATCAGTTCGTTATACCAAAAGAAAAATTGGATACCGTTTTTCAGGCCGCTATCACCGAATGCCGCACACGGACAAAACGACACATTGCACTTCCCGAGAATGAAAGTTTTGTCGTTGAATATGTGAATAACAAAGCCTGGAGCGGATACAACTGGTATCAAGGAAATGCACACAGTCTCATTCAGGTGAATATCGATTTTCCGATCTACATCGATCGTGCGGTAGACCTTGCCGCACACGAAGGATATCCTGGACATCACGTATACAACGTACTGCTGGAAACTGAACTCATGAAGAAAAATGGTTGGATCGAATTCTGTATCTACCCACTCTTCAGTCCGCAATCCCTGATCGCAGAAGGGAGTGCAAATTACGGCATCAACGTCGTTCTGCTGCATAATGAACGGATAGAGTTTGAAAAGAAAACCCTCTTCCCGCTCGCCGGACTCGATCCCGCAAAAACGGAACAATATTATGCAGTGCAGGAGTTGTTTGGCAAACTGGCGTATGCCGGAAACGAAGCGGCGCGAGGATATCTGAATGGTACGATAACCAAAGACAAAGCAATCCAATGGCTGACGAAGTTTTCCATGTTCGATTCCGCAAGGGCGGAGCAGCGTATTCGTTTCATGGAAAAATACCGGAGTTATGTAATCAACTATAATCTCGGACAGGACCTGGTAAAGAATTACGTTGAGAAGAAATCAGGGAAGAATCCAACCGAGAAAAAACGCTGGTCGGTGTTCGGGGAATTGATTTCATCCCCCAGACTTCCTGGCGGATTAAAGACAAAGTAAGTTGGCATTGAGCACCATCAACTGACCCCACCATGATCAACCCCTTACGGGTGGAGGGTAACTACATGCTCCCCGTGAAAGAGGGAAGATTGTGAAGGGATGAATAATTCAGAGTCCGAAGTCTTGAACAGATAACTCTCAAGTTATTCTCTCCGTTTTCCCTCCTTGCTTGCGAAACAATTCCAGAGTACTTTTATCAAGTATAGTATCACACTACAACAACTGACCGAGGTTCTTATGCCTCAACCAAAAACAACCTACGCACGCGTTCATTTCTGAAACGGTTCCTCTTTCAATTCAACGTGTTGAGAGCTTCTCAACCAATTCTCTATATTTATATTGAAAGGAAACGTCCGTGAACAAAAAAACCTTGCACCCTGAAAGCTTGATGATGTCCTACGGATACAATCCAGAGTGGTCCGAAGGAGCCATTAAATGTCCCATTTTCCAAACCTCCACCTTCGTCTTTAAGACAGCGGAAGAAGGAAAAGCATTCTTTGAAGTGGCATACGGCATCCGCGAGCAGCGTCCCAACGAAAAAATGGGGCTTATCTACAGCCGTATCAATAATCCCGATCTGGAAATTCTGGAAAACCGATTGACACTATGGGATGGCGCGGAAGATTGCGCTGTATTTGAAAGTGGAATGTCCGCCGTCTCTACAGTCCTGCTGGAGTTCCTGAAACCGGGTGATACGATTCTTTACAGTTCGCCGCTCTACGGCGGCACTGAACACTTTCTACAGCACGTGCTAACGCAGTTCGGCATCAATATCATTCGGTTTAAGACAGGACACTCCCGTAACGAGATCATCGATATCGTGAATAAGAGTGAGCACGCCCACACACTGAAAATGATCTACATTGAAACTCCGGCGAATCCGACGAACGACTTGATCGATATCTCCTGCTGTAAAGCGATTGCTGATCATTTCTCGAAAAAAACAAAACCGGTTTATCTTGCAGTAGACAATACATACTTCGGACCGTTATGGCAACATCCGCTGAAACACGGCGCGGATATCGTGATCTACTCCGCAACGAAATATATCGGTGGACACAGCGATGTGATCGCCGGTGCTGTGCTCGGATCGTCAGCGATTATTAAACGGATCAAAACGCTCCGGACATTCCTCGGCAATATGGCGGGTCCGTGGACCGGATGGTTGTTGCTGCGAAGTCTGGAAACGCTGAAACCGCGGATGGAAACGCAGGCGCGCAACGCACGGCATGTCGCTGAATTTTTGATCAACCATCCGAAGATCGAGCGGGTAAACTATCTCGGCTTTTTAGACGAGACAAATCCTGTGCAATATGATATCTTCAAAAAACAGTGTCTCTCCGGCGGAGCAATGCTCTCCTTCGATGTGGTCGGCAGCGAAAAAGAAGCGTTTACATTCCTTAACAACTTAAAGCTGATTAAACTGGCTGTCTCTCTCGGTAGTACGGAAAGCCTGGCGGAACATCCCTCCACCATGACCCACGTGGATCTGGATCCGGATGAGAAGATTGAATTGAACATAACGGAAAAACTGATTCGCCTATCCGTCGGCGTAGAACATTATGAAGACCTGATCGCGGATATCTCTCAAGCGTTGGAGTGCATTATCGTGGAAGAGATGGAATTGGCGTAACCAGAAAATAACTTCATGTAATCCACATCTCAGAAGCCATCTTTGAGATGTGGATTTTTTTTGATACACTTCACTGATGAGTCACTAGTTTGAGAACCAGCCTGCTTCATGCAATAAAAATTCCCTGTCAATTTTTCGGTTGTAACGGCGCACGATGAACAAGTATATTAATCAGAAAAAACCTATGCAACTAACCGCCGATACCATGTATACTGCTCTGCTACGCAAAGACAGTACGTTTGAAGGAACCTTCTACGCCGCCATTAAAACTACCGGTATCTTCTGCCGGCCGACATGCACAGCTCGAAAACCGAAACCGGAGAATGTAGAGTATTATACCACTCCAAAAGAGGCTATACTACACGGATATCGCCCTTGCAAGATCTGTACGCCAATGACGGTCGCGGGGGATTATCCGGCAGAGATCAAACGGATAATTTTAAAAATCACTGATGCCCCTCTCATTAAAATAAAAGACGGCGATCTCCGATCTATGGATATCGAACCGAACCGCATCCGCCGCTGGTTCAAACGCCATCACGGCATCACATTTCATTCGTACCAGCGAATGATGCGTATCAACAGCGCGTTTAAAAAACTATCAGAAGGTGAAACGATCACCGCAACAGCCTATGACAGCGGTTTCGGATCGCTGAGCGGATTCAGTGATGCATTCCGTTCGCTGATGGGCAAAGCGCCGTCTGCTCATTCGACAACGAATATCATTACGATCACACGATTCACTACTCCACTGGGACCGATGTTCGCCTGTGCGACGGACGAGGGACTTTGTCTGCTGGAATATACTGACCGAAGAATGCTGGAGTTTGAACTGAAAGATATCCGCAAACGCCTGAATGCTACAATTTTATTCGGAACGAACAAATATCTGGAAGCGGTACAGAGGCAACTCAAAGAATATTTTGACGGAGAGAGAGAAACGTTCGATATTCCTTTGGTTACCCCCGGCACGGATTTCCAGAATGCTGTGTGGAATCTATTGGTGAAGATACCGTACGGAAAAACTGTGTCGTACAAAGAACAAGCAGTGCGGGTCAAGCGGCCGAAAGCGGTCCGTGCTGTGGCGAGTGCAAACGGATTCAACCGGATCTCCATCGTGATCCCCTGTCACCGCGTGATCGGCAGTGACGGATCCTTGACCGGTTACGGTGGAGGATTGTGGAGGAAGAAGTGGTTGCTGGATTTTGAGAAGAAAAACAAATAATTGGTTCCAGCAAATGATGCAGATATTAATTCTGCATCATTCTGCGCGAGCTGCAGAAAATGTTCTTACTTCAGTGGCTGATTCCCGATCCCTTTTTTCTTCATCAGCGCTTCGATCTCCGCTATCTCGCGCGGCGATCCGGCGGAAAGATTTTCATTTCCAGTTTCCGTCACGACAATTACATCTTCAACACGAATGCCGATGTTGAAATATTTCGGATCGACGCCGTCGCTCGTTTCCGGAATATAAATTCCCGGCTCAACGGTGTATGCCATTCCCGTCGCCAGCACCGACTGACCAACATCGTGAACATTCAAACCGACAGGATGGCCAAGACCGTGATTATAGAATTTTTTAAATCCCATCCCCTCTTTCTTTTTGATGATTCCGAGCGAGAATAAACCCTCCGCAATCACACTATCGGCTACCGCAGAAACATCGTTCCAGGCAATGCCTGGTTTTATCTGTGCCATGGCTGCCTTTTGTGCATTCAACACAATTTGATAAATCTCTTTTTGTTCCTTGGTAAACTTTCCGCTGGCAGGATAGGACCGTGTGACATCACTGGAGTATCCATGGTATTCTGCTGCACAATCCGACAGTACGATGTCACCGCTGTTAATTTTTTTCCTGTTTGTATTATAATGCAGAATCACTGAATTTTCAGCCGAACCGTTGATGCAGGGATACCCGTTGTATTCCGATCCCTGTCGCTGGAACGCATATTCATAGAGCGCCTGCACTTCATATTCAAACATTCCCGGTTCTACGGAGCTCATCGCCTGATTATGTGCAATCGCGCTGATCTCTGAAGCTTTTCGAAGCATCGCGATTTCTGGTTTGGACTTGATGATTCGCATCGTGTGCACCATTGCATTCGGATCGCGCAATTCTATCTTGGAATTGTACCGTTTTGCATTATCCACATACGAAATAATCGGCGACAGTAAATCTTTTAGCGGCCCTGTAACATCGGACGTCACCGGTTGTGCATAGAGATATTTGATACCGGAATACATCACTTGCTGAAACACAGATTTGAACCGTTCATTGTTCAACGCTGTTTGAACGCCGATCATCTGCATCGCTCCATCCGTTCCATAGCGTCGTCCAGTCCACGCCTCAGCCTGCAGATTTTTCGATTGAACAAACAGCGCTTCGTTCGTGGTAATCAGTGTGGAATCATTCACTTTCACACGAATCCCTTTCGGTGAAAGAACCAGCATTGCATTTGGTTCGGTAAATCCTGTCAGATAATAAAAATTATCCGCCTGCCGGTATAAATAGTCAACATCGCCGTTTCGCATCCGTTCCGGCGAAGAATAAAATACAGCCGCGGCATCCAGACCGATCATCTTCATCACGGAATCCCTGCGCATTTTATATTCAGCCGGCGAAATAACATCCGTGTCGTATTGAATGTATTTCAATCCGTCGTTCTGCTGTGCAAGTGCACAGAATGTTACTGCAAACAGAAAAAACAGCGATACTCTCATTTGTGCTCCTAATTTTTTGGTGGGGCAATATACAATGAAAAACAGGAAGTGGGAATACCAGGATGAATTATTTCAACAATCATCAAGGTATTTGACGCGGAAGCAATATGTCATCCAGAGAATGGCGGGTGTTGTTTTTCTTCGTTATATCTTCAATACATAGCTGTCAAAAATAAAACCCTTATTGACAAAAATTTATCGAAACAAGTGGATGTATGGAAGATATGTTATGTTGAAAAAAATAAGCCCTCCCCTACATTTCTTACAGTGTTGGATAAGATGTGGGAAGGAGCGAAATATAGGAGGATTGAGTGAGCTTTTTCTTCCCCTACCAAGGGGGAGATACAGAGGGGGGTCTGAAATCATGAAGGGACTTTTGATGGCGTTTTTTGCCATCTACGGGCAAGTGCGAACGGGATTCAGCGCGCGCGT
>JALNZH010000395.1 GCA_023229405.1 Bacteroidota bacterium | reverse complement strand
AGTTACATTTTCGGCAGCGCAGGCCTTTCAGCAACACTGATGAAACTCGGATTGATTGACGAATACAGAATTTGCGTTGTGCCGGTCGTTCTGGGCGGAGGAACTCCTCTCTTCAAACTGAATTCTGAACAAGTGAAATTACAACTGCTCAGTACGCAAGTGCTGAAAAACGGCGGTGTTATACTTCGCTACGCAAGCAATGCAAACAACTAATTCATACACAATAATTCATCAGGAGGAACATCATGGGTAAATATGTTGATGGTTTTGTCATTCCGATATCGAAAAAGAAACTTCCGGCATACCGGAAAATGGCGCACGTTGGCGCGAAGGTCTGGAAGAAACATGGCGCGCTGGAATATTTCGAATGCATCGGCGACGATCTTAATCCGGCACTCCCAGGAGTTAAATTTCCAAAAATGGCGAAGACAAAGAAAGGTGAAACGGTGATATTCTCATTCATCGTGTACAAATCGCGAAAGCACCGAGACAGTGTGAATGCCAAAGTGATGAACGATCCGATCATGAATCAACCGATGAATATGCCAATGCCGTTCGATATGAAGCGGATGGCGTTCGGAGGATTTAAAACAATTGTGGAGTTCTAAATTTCAAGGAACTGTGTATGTTCAAAAAAATTTTCACGACCATGCTTTTTGTTTTTACATCATCGTTTGCACAGACTTTCTTGCCGAACGGAAATTATGCTTCCGTTAACGGATTGAAGATGTATTATGAAATTCACCTGCCCGACAGTCAGGCAGGCGGAAACAATCTCCATAAACCTGTGCTGGTATTGATTCACGGCGGCGGTTCGACGATCACCACATCATTCGGGACGATTCTCCCGATGCTGACAAAGCATCGAACCGTCATTGCCGTTGAATTGCAAGGACACGGACACACTGGCGATAGAAATACGCCTGAAAGCTTTGAGCAGGATGCGGATGATGTTGCTGCTCTGTTGAACGAATTAAAAATTAAACAGGCAGATTTTCTTGGATTCAGCAATGGCGGAAGCACCGCGCTGCAGATTGGAATCAGACATCCGGAGACAGTTCGCAAATTAATTGTTGTTGCAGGTGTTTTTAAAAGAAACGGATTTCCCCCGCAGTTTTGGGATGGAATGAAACAAGTAACGCTGGATAAAATGCCTGAAAAATTGAAAGAAGCATATCTCAAAGTCGCACCAAACCCAAAAGACTTGATCCAAATGTTCAACAAAGATTTACAACGAATGCTGATGTTCAAAGATTTTCGAACAGAAGATATTCGTTCCATTCAAGCACCGACATTTCTTATCAATGGTGATGCCGATGTCGTTCTTCCTGAACATGCTGTAGAAATATTTCGGCTTCTTCCTCACGCTAAGCTTGCAATCCTGCCCGGCGGCCACGGTGAGTGCATAGGTGAGATTGAATATGTGGATAAACAGAGCGCACTTCCTCAGGCAACAGTTTCAATGGTCGAAGAATTTCTTGATGCACCAATGCTAGGAAAAAAATAACAAATTTTATTATCACCATTTGTTAAAAGGTGGATGTATGACAGCATCACAAAAACAGATGATCACCATAGAAACAACGGTCAACGCGTCGATTGAAAAAGTGTGGAAGATGTGGAATGCTCCCGAGCATATCACGAAATGGGCGACCGGATCTCCCGATTGGCACACGCCGTATGCCGAGAACGATCTTCGTGTCGGCGGTAAATTTCTTTCTCGAATGTCAGCAAAAGACGACAGCGCCAGTTTCGATTTTATCGGAACGTACGATGATGTGCAAAAGCACAAAATAATTGCGTACACAATGGAAGATGGAAGAACAGCGAAGATCGTCTTTACCGCTTCAGGAAAGAACGTAAAGATCGTAGAAACATTCGAAGCGGAAACAGAAAACACGTTGGAGTTGCAAAGAACCGGATGGCAAATGATCCTTGATAATTTTAAGAAGCATGTTGAAACAACTTTATGAGCTGCAGAGTAACAAAACCGTCACGCTGACGAATGTCAGCATCTTGCATAATATAAGATGCCGAAATGCCGCTTAAAGGCATCCCGTACAGCGGGACAAGTTCGGCATGACGTAGTTTTAAAAATTACAATTCAACAGGGATGAATTACGATGAATACAGTCATTTCAAAGGACGGAACAACGATCGCTTATGACAAAATAGGAAATGGACAACCGATCATACTTATTGACGGCGCGCTGTGCTATCGTTCATTCGGTCCAATGCCCAAGATCGCACCGCTACTTGCAAAACATTTCACTGTTTTTATGTACGATCGCCGCGGACGGGGAGATAGCACGGATAAGAAACCGTATTCGGTCGAACGTGAAGTTGAAGATATCGAAGCACTCATGAACGAAGCCGGAGGTTCTGCATTTCTTCTTGGCCTTTCTTCAGGAGCCGGTCTGGCGATTTGTGCAGCAGAGAAAGGGCTAAAGATAAAAAAAATGGCTTTGTATGAACCGCCGTTTGTATGGGATAAGAACAGTGGGAAACCGGCGGTTGACCATGAAGCAGCATTGAAAAAAATATTAGCAACAGGTCAACGCGGCAAAGCGGTGAAATATTTTATGGTGACAATGGTTGGAGCACCGGCAATTGCTGCATTCATCATGCAATTGCTGCCGATGTGGAAAAAGTTAAAAGCGGTCGCACATACACTACCATATGATTCGGCGATCATGGGAAATTGGTCTGTGCCGGAGGAAAAAATATCTTCCATAACAATCCCTACGCTCATTGCTGGTG
>JALNZH010000048.1 GCA_023229405.1 Bacteroidota bacterium | reverse complement strand
TAGTTGAATACCGGGTGATCGCAAAGAACGGCGATGTGCGGTGGTTGCGGGACTACGTCAAGCCCATAATTGACGAAACGTCTCGGACTGTGGTAAAAGTGATGGGAGGCGTTCAGGATATCACCGAACGGAAACAGGTGGAAGAGCGATTCCGTATTCTGATCGAACGAAGCGCAGATGGTATCATCCTGATGGATAAATTGGGCGTGATAACGTTTGTCAGTACATCTGCTTCTTCCATCATCGGTTACCCTTCCGATGAACTGCTGGGCCGGAGCATTTTTTCTTTACTGCATCCGTACGAAGCAAAAAAATACGCATTTAAATTCGGCAGATTGATGGTTGAATTCGATCGCAGCGAAAATCTTATCGGACGGTTTAAACACAAAAACGGTGAATGGATATATATCGAAGGGATGGTGACAAACCTCTTCAACAACTCCAGCGTCAACGCATTCGTTGCCAACTTCCGGAACGTAACGGAGAGGACCAAGGCAGAGGAACGGCAGCGGAGATCGCTGCAGGAAAAGGAAATTTTGTTAAAAGAAGTGCATCATCGAGTGAAGAATAATATGCAAGTGATCTCAAGTCTTCTTAATTTACAGTCCGCCTCGGTGAAGGACAAATCGATGGTGGGGTTGTTCCGTGAGAGTCAGAACCGCGTAAAATCCATGTCACTGGTACACGAAATTTTATACCAGTCACATGATCTTGCCAGTGTGAACTTTTCCGCTTATGTGAAGCAATTGGTTGCATCACTACAAAAATCTTTTGGATCAAAAACCGGGGAGATTGATGTGGAGGTGAAGATCGGATCGGTTTCGTTGGATTTCGATAATGCGATTCTATGCGGCTTGATCATCAACGAACTGGTCTCGAATGCATTAAAATATGCATTCCCGAAGAAACGGACAGGAACAATCATTGTTGAAGCGAAAAAGAAACGGGTGTCAATGGTTCAACTTTCCATTCGAGACAATGGAGTCGGACTTGCGAAGCGCACCGGGGATACGGCATCGTTAGGTCTGAAACTCGTCCAGGCACTAGCGGAACAGCTGAAGGGGACGATTGTCATAGAAAATAAACGGGGTACAGCCATTACCATCGAATTTCCACAACGTAAAACGACTGCAGCATGAAGAAAAAGAAGATCCTGATTGTTGAAGATGAAAAGATTGTGGCACTCGACCTGCGTTCGATTCTGTCGAACGTCGGGTTTTCCGTTGTCGGCGAAGTTATCAGCGGCAAACAAGCAGTGGCTGCCGCGAAAGAATTGCAACCGGATATTATCCTGATGGATATTGCGCTCAATGGAACAATGACCGGTATTGATGCGGCAAAAACCATTAACAACGCGCAGGATATTCCGATTGTCTTTTTGACAGCAAACTCAGATGATCAAACGCTGGAGCAGGCGAGACAAACCGAAGCATTCGGATACATATTAAAACCGTTCGACGATCGTGATGTACGCACGACGGTTGAAATGGCGCTGTACAAGCATAAAGCGCAAAAAGAAATTAAAGACCAGCAGCGATGGCTTGCCACAACGCTTCGCAGTATCGGTGATGCGGTGATAGCAACGGACAAAAAAGGAATTGTCACATTCATGAATATTATCGCTGAGCAGTTGACCGGATGGCCTCAGGAAGAAGCCATAGGAAAGAAATTCAGCGATATCTTTATCGTAGAAAATGAGGACACGGGAAAACGACTCCCCAATCCGGTGGCGAAGGTATTGCGTGATCGTACCTCACTGAGTCTGACTAATCATACGATTTTGCTTTCACGAAATGGAGCACGAACGTTCATTGAAGATTCGGCTGCGCCGATTTTCACGGAAACGGGAGAAATCACCGGCGTCGTTCTTACCTTTCGCGATGTTACCGAAAAACGGAAATCGCAGGATGCTCTGAATAAGAGTGAAAAGCGTTTCCGTGCAATGATTGAAAAAAGTTCAGAGGTGGTGGTGATTATGGACAGGGAAGGAACGATCCTCTACGCCACCGGATCGGTAACATCGATGCTTGGTTATTCTCTGACTGAATACGTCGGGCGAAGCATGTTCGAATTCGTTCATCCGGATGAGATGGTGCAAAACAAGGAAAAGTTTTTTGCTGAATTGCTTACACAACCTGATCGTAGCGTGATTGAAGAAGTCCGGTGGAAGCATAAAGACCGCACATGGCGGTGGATTGAAGCGACCGGAACAAATTTGTTATCCGATCCGGCGGTAAACGGCATTGTTGTTAACTTTCGCGATATCACCGAACGAAAGGAATCGGAAGCAAAATTAAACCATTTGAATAAGCGGCTGAATCTGATTGCGCGTGTAACGAGCGAAGTGATTGGCGCACTGCCGATTCAAAAGCAGGCGCGTGAAATGATTGAACAAGTGAAGACCGCATTTAACGTCGACGCAGTAATTATTCGTGTGACGGAAGATGAGCAATTGCATCTGTTGGCGAGCATCGGCGTGGTGGAACATCAGCTTCGGAAAGCCGTACCCAGCAACTATGGTGTGTCGAAGCAGATTATGTCCAGCCGTCGGGCGCTGGCAGTAAAAAATGTTACAGAGAATTTCGCGTCGCTGTCTTTAATTCAGCAATCTGGATTTTATGACAAGCCGTTTAAGTTTGTATCATATGCCGGCGCGCCGCTGCTGATTGGCCATACGGTGATTGGCATCATTGGTCTCTATTCTATCGAAGCGATACGTGAATTTTCAGCCACCGATCTCGAGCATCTGCAAATTGTTGCAAACCACATCTCTGTTGCCATTGCCAATGCCCGGCTGTTTAAAGAGATTCGTGAACAGAATATTGAGATGACGAAGCATATCGAAGAACAAAATCGTGCCGAGGTGCTGCTGCGGGAGAGTGAAGAACGGTACAGGGAATTGGTAGAGCATTCCCCTACGGCTATCTTCGTCCACGTAAACGGAATCATCCAGTTCGTCAATCACGCCACCATCATACTGTTCGGCGCATCGGTGGCGGGAGAGCTTATTGGTAGGAAAGTAATCGATTTGGTGCATCCTGATTTTCGCGCGAATGCCCAGCAACGAATGGAAAAAGTTTACTCCAATTACATACTACCCACCACCGAACAAAAAAATCTCCGGCTAGACGGCACACCGATCGATGTGGAGATTTCATCAATACCTTTTACGTTCGAAGGAAGACCTGCTGCCCAAGTGATCGCTCGCGATATTACCGAACGGAAACAACACGAGATCGCTCTGTTGGAATCGGAGCTGCGGTTTCGCTCTCTCTTCGAAAATGCGAAAGATGCGGTGTTTCTCACCGACACGAGGACCGGATATATCATCGACGTTAACGCAGAAGCGGAAAAACTGTTGAAACGTTCCCGCACGGAAATCATCGGAAAACATCAATCCTATATCCATCCTCCAGAACGAAGTCAAGAAGCTGAGTCACTGTTCCGCGAACAAATTCTGACCCTCGGGGAACATGCGGTGGAATTCGAAGTGATCGATTCATTCGGCGTACGGATTCCGGTGGAGATTAAAGCCAGTGTCGTTCGGCTAGACGATAACCGTATTATTGCCCAGGGAATTTTCCGCGATATTTCGGAACGGAAACTGTCAGAACTAGCCCTTCGTAAAAGCGAAGAGAAGTACCGGCGATTATTCGAAGACTCGAAAGATGGTATCTATATCACGACGTTCGAGGGTGTGTTACTGGATGTGAACTCCTCCATGCTCGAAATTCTTGGCTTTAAAGAAAAGGACGACCTGAAACAACGGAACGTCCGGGAGTTCTATTATTATCCGAATGACCGGCTGAAGTTCATCAAAGAGTTCGAAACAAAAGACTATGTGAAGGATTTTGAGCTTGTATTGAAACGGAAGGATGGAAGCAAAGCACACGGTCTTCTGACGACCGTTGTTATACGCGACGATAACGGAAAACCGCTGCTCTTTAATGGATCGATGCGGGATATCACCCAAAATAAACAGCTTGAGCAACAGTTGATGCAGTCGCAGAAGATGGAAAGTATCGGTACGCTTGCCGGAGGAATTGCGCACGATTTTAATAATTTGTTGGCGATGATTCTCGGAACGGCTGAACTGATTAAACGACATGCGAAAGACAATCCCGCCATACAAGGATATATCAATCGGATTATTGAAGCTTCTGACCGGGGGTCGTCGATCTCCAAACAGTTGCTCCTCTTCTCTCGTCCCGAACAGACTGAATTGCAACCGATTTCTGTGCACAGTGTGATTGAACAAGTGACGGCGTTCCTGACCCATTTTCTTCCAAAGACAATCTCTGTGCATAGAGAAGAAGAAAGCACATCAGCGATTATTATGGGGGACGGCGGACACCTGCATCAGGCAATTCTGAATCTCTCCATCAATGCAAGGGATGCAATGCCGAATGGCGGCATTATTGCCATAAGTGCCAGGAATGTTAAAGGCAAAGAGGTGTTAAAGAAATTCAGCGATGCCGGCGATCATGAATATGTCGCTATTTCTGTAAAGGATACCGGTTCCGGCGTTGATGATGAAATTCAACAGAGAATTTTTGAACCGTTTTTTTCCACCAAAGCGCGCGGCAAAGGGACAGGGCTTGGATTGGCGATTGTTCACGGTATCGTACAGCTGCACAAAGGATTCATCGACGTTAACAGCACCAAAGGGGTTGGAACGACCTTTACCATGTATTTTCCTTCCATCGCGGTAGAAGTGACGGGAGAACAACAACACGAGACAAGTATGGAACAACACAACAACGAAACAATTCTTATTGTAGACGATGAAGAAATGCTCCGGGAAATTCTGGTGGAGAGTCTGGAGGAAGAAGGATATACGCTCCTCTCAGCATCAGATGGGATTGAAGCATTACAGATCTATGCCCAACGTAAGGATTTAATTTCGTTGGTGATTACCGATCTCGGTATGCCGAACATGGGAGGTGAAGAATTGTTTACCAAGTTGTTTTCCATCAACAATAAAGTGAAAGTGATTATCTCATCGGGATTTTTGGATAGCTCCACACGCTCCGATCTGTTGAGGCGGGGAATAAAAGATGTTCTCACCAAACCGTACAAATTCGACCTCATCAGCTCTACCGTGCGCAGGGTAATCGAAAACGATTGACACTATATTGTTATGAGAATCCTTATAACCGGCGGAACTGGATTTATCGGTTCTGCAGTGATTAAACATCTCTCAATCTTTCCACATGACCTCGTACTGCTGACGCGCGGCGAATCCCGCATGGAATTGCGCGGCGCGCTGACAGTGAAGTACGTCCACTGGGATCCTACAGCAAACGGAATATGGGAACGGGCAGTGAATGGCTGCGACGTGGTTCTTAATCTCGTCGGAAAGAATGTTTTTGAGCAGCGATGGAATGAAACGGTGAAGCGGGATATCTTGAACAGCAGAATTATTCCGACAACACTGTTGGTGGAAGCAATAGGGAAAGCGGAAGTAAAACCGAAACTGTTGATCTCCGCTTCAGCGGTCGGTTATTACGGAAACCGGCTGGATGAAATGATCACCGAATCTTCGTCAGGGGGAGATGATTTTTTGGCCGATGTCGTGAAACAGTGGGAAGGTGCAGCATATCAGGCGGAACAGTTCGGAGTCCGGGTCGCCACTCCCCGCATCGGATTGGTGCTGGAAAAGTCGGGTGGGATGATCGGAAAAATGAGACTGCCGTTCACATTGTTTGCCGGCGGTCCGATCGGTACCGGGAAACAATTTCTTCCGTGGATACATATTGAAGATGTTGTTCGCGGGATACTGTATCCGATGGAGAATGAACAATTTCGGAGTGTGTATAATCTTGTTTCACCCTACCCTGTAACAATGAAGGAGTTTGCAAAAGCATTCGGATCCGTGTTGCACCGTCCCTCGTGGCTGCCGGTACCGCACATTGCATTGGATATTCTCTATGGAGAAGGCGCAAATGTAATCCTCGCCGGACAGAAAGCGTATCCCGAAAAATTGCGTGCCTCCGGATATGAGTTCGCTTATCCGGAACTCCGGTCTGCATTAGAAAATATCATGCAATGAATGTTCCTATTGTTCCTGCGGTCGCTGGAATACCGTACCAGAGAGGTCGGTAATAATAAGAAATCCGTCGCTGCTTCCTGCTGAAAACGATGTGGTTGATCCAACAAGTGTCAATTTCCCGTTGACCGAAACAATTCCCGAAGCGCCGTCATAATTTTTTCCACCGTATTGTTTACTGAGAATTTCATTTCCATCGGAATCAATGATCAACAGCCATGCATCTTGCATGCCGAGCGAATCTGCAGCGTAACTGCCACAAATGGCTATCGTATCGTTCAGAATGGCGATACCCGTTGCGGCGTCATCACGCAGACTGCCGAACGTTTTAGTCCAGAGATGTTTCCCGGTAGAATCGAACGCCGTTACCATCGCATTTTGTCGGTTGTCCGCTGTGCGCGATGTTCCGCAAATAAAATATTTTCCTTTATGCTCAATACCTGCTGCAAACCGCGCTCCACCGGCACTTCGAAGGTCCCTGCGCCATTTTTCTTCTCCAAGAAAATTCATCCGAATCACAATCGCCCGGTCGGATGCCATATCCGTCCCTTTTTGTGTCATACCGCTCAGCAGTAATCCGCCGTCCGAAGTCGCGGTAACGTGAAACGCTTCATCATGATATTTCCCTCCAATAGTCCGTTCCCAGATGATCTCGAATGTTTCATCATATTTTGTCAGTACGATATCAATCTTATCGCTGTCGGTTTCCGCATATCCGCAGACAACATATCCGCCGTCCGATGTTTGGATGATGCTGTTCACTCCCTGCGCACCGTCATGCAACACAGTTTTTGACCACTCTAAATTTCCACTGCTGTCAGTTTTTATGATCCAGCGATCGGCGGGAGATTCTTTTGACGAATTAAGTCCTGCCGCTACATAGCCGCCATCCCTTGATTGAATCGCCGTCGTAAACCAGGCCATTTCAATTCCGGGAAAAAACCGTTCCCACTGCACCCTTCCATCACGATTGGTTTTGATGAGTACGCCCCCTTTGTCCAGGGCGTGGGTAGATCCGGCAAGGATGTAGCCTCCGTCTTCGGTCGGGAAAATGCTGTTGAGTGCGTCGAATTTTTTCCTTCCAAAGATGGAGGTAAATTGATCCGTTCGATGAAAAACATTTTCTTTATTCCAGCCTCCCATAATATTGCCGATCGTGGAAGGGAGTACTCTCCATCGGTATGTTCGTTCTTCTACAAGATTAACAAGCATGGACGTAGCGCTGGTTTTTGTGTCGACAATCAGAAAATTAGTAGAAAGAGAATCGGAAATTTGAACAGTGTAAAACGATGTGTTGTCAATCGGTTTCCAGCGAAGCATCACCTGTTGTAGTTGAACAATACTGTTATGTTCCGGCGAAAGGATTTCTACTTTCGGTTTTGTCATTTTTAAGACGTCAATCGTGACCGGTTTCGCCATTCCGATATTTCCGGATGGATCGAGAGCATTAGCGCTGATTAAGTGACCGCGCCCGTCACCCCAATAATCGCTGTACCACAGGAACGTGTATGGGGGAATTGTCTTCCGCTCAAGAAACACTCCGTCGATGTATAACGAAACTCCGCTTACACGGATATTGTCTATTGCATTAACTGTTATGGAGATTGGCGCGCCGATCTCGTCGTTTTCCGGTTCAATTATGGAAACTTCCGGTGGTGTGCGATCCACATTGTCCGTTGTGGCACAACCGATAAATAACATTATCACTATCGCGCTGGAAAAATTCAACATCGTTTTCATATAATCAGTACCCTATCGCCAGTCCGTACCCGCGGGGATCGGATGCGCCGAACAACACTCCCCGTTCCGTATCAATGATAATTCCTTCTGCAAGTCCACTGCCGCTGCGGCGTTCTGAAAGCGTGTGTCCCATAGATTCCAATTTAGTAATCGTATCAGGTGATAAACCGCGGTGTTCAAAGTACGTCAGATCAGGCGACCATTGATGATGAATGCGTGGCGCGTCGATTGCTTGCTGAATATTCATGTCAAAATCGATCACGTTGCAGATCACCTGCATCACAGTGGTAATAATCGTCGTACCGCCTGGCGTACCGATAACCATAAACGGTTTTCCATCCTTTGCAACAATCGTTGGTGTCATGGAAGAGAGCATTCGTTTTGCCGGTTGAATTTCGTTCGCAATATTACCCAGTGCGCCGAACATGTTCGGTACGCCAGGTTTCGCTGAGAAATCGTCCATCTCGTTATTTAATAAAAATCCCGCTCCGTCCACGGCAACATAACTTCCGAAACCCCCGTTGATGGTGGTGGTAACACTGACGCAATTGCCCCATTTGTCCACAACGGAATAATGTGTTGTCTGTTCGCTTTCCCGGCGAGGTGGTGTACCGTGAGAAACATCCGCACTTTTCCCGGCATGCAGAGTGTCGATTGTTGTGCGCCGTGCTGCCGCATACTCCTTCGAAATCAGCCACGGTATAGGGACGGTGTAAAAATCTGGATCGCCGAGATGTTCTGCGCGGTCCGCGTACACGCGGCGCATTGCTTCAATGTATCGGTGCAGTGTTGCGGCGGAATTGTGTCCGGAGGATTTCAGATCGTACCCTTCCACAATATTCAGTAGCTGCAGTAACGCCGCACCGCCGGAACTAACCGGCGGTTGGGAAATAATTTCATAACCGCGGTACATTCCTTTCAACGGTTCGCGTACCACCACCTGGTAATTTTCCAAATCGGCGTGTGAGATCAGTCCTCCTCCTCGTTTCATTTCGTCAACAATCAAATCGGCGGTGGTTCCTTTATAAAATCCGTCACGTCCTTTGTCGATGATCCGTTTCAGTGTTTTTCCTAGATCGGTCTGTTTCCAGAGTTCTCCTTCGCGGTAGGCGGTATCGTTGCTGACAAAATATTTCGCGCTTCCCGGAAACTGTAAAAAATTCTTTCGTCCCCAATTTAAATCTTCCGCCAGATCGGAAAGGAGCGGGAATCCTTTTGATGCAAGATCGTATGCCGGTGTAAGCACTTTTTTTCTGTTCATTGTACCGAACCGTTCCAGTCCTGACAACATTCCGGCAACGGCTCCCGGCACGCCGGAGGCAAGATGTCCGAACATACTTTTTCCCGGCTGAAAATCCCCGGCACTGTCCAGATACATATCCCTTCCGGCTGCGGCTGGAGCTTTCTCGCGGTAGTCGATGGCAAAACAGCGTCCATCCGCCATGCGGATATTCATAAAACCGCCCCCGCCGATATTTCCTGCCGCGGGATATGTAACCGCTAGTACAAATCCGACCGCAACAGCGGCATCAACGGCATTACCGCCCTGTTTCAGAATCTCCAATCCTGCTTTTGAAGCGAGCGGATCGGCAGAAACAACCATACCATTTTTTGCTTTAACGGGCTTGCGGGATGCTGCAGATTGGACTGAGGTAAAAAGGAAAGTGAAAATAAGTAGGAGCAAAAAAAACTTCTTCATGGAAAACCCTTAAAAAAGAAGCCCTGTCCGTATGGACAGGGCTGTTGAATGCGACATCAATACATTAAAACGGCAGGTCGTCATCTTTCGGAGCATCCGAGTGTACCGGTGTTGATTCGGCTGCGGGACCGCTATTGCTGTTCCCTTTACCTCCGCCACCGTCCAGCATAATCAACTGGTCTGCAACAATTTCCGTAATGTACCGTTTGATACCATCTTTTTCATAATTGCGTGTCTGTAATTTGCCTTCAAGGTAGACTTTTTTTCCTTTTTTCAGATATTCGCCGCAAATTTCCGCAAGCTTCCGCCATGCGACAATATTGTGCCATTCGGTTTTTTCCTGTTGGTTTCCATCCTGATCCTTCCAGCTTTCACTGGTGGCAATGGAAAATGTAGCAACTGCAACGCCGCTTGGCGTGTACTTTAATTCGGGGTCTTTACCCAAATTTCCGATCAATTGAACCTTGTTTAGACTACGTGACATAAGACCTCCTTAGGTGATATTGTGATTTGTGGAAAAAACATACGATAAACAGTAAAAAATGTCAAGTAATCCCAGGTCATATTTTGTTGTTTCTTCGGGCTTCTGAAAAATCGGAATCATTTTTCTTTATATTGCATCATACTGTTAGAGAATAATGCACTCTCTATTGAACGATTTTTGCATCTCAAGTGTTATTATCGTTGTATTTTGTAACAATTGAATGGTGGAAGTGGTTCACATCTTCACTATTATAGTAATCAATAATGGTAACTACTCAGTGATGGTAACAATCAATATACTATCGCCGTCATTCTCAACAAGTTCTGCTGTTGTATATCAGAACGAAGTGAAGAATCTGATACGAAGAGTAACACATTCGATGATGAGTAATACAAATTCTTCGCTGCCCGCCCGATAGCATCGGTCATTCGGACGCTCATAAGGACTAATATTTTTAGCTTAACAAAATTTACACTGAGTAATTACCAATAATGTTAATAATGAAAAAGTCTGATAACTATCATATCTGTCCAAAATAAACCCCTTATTGACAAAAATTTATCGAAACAAGTGGATGTATGGAAGATATGTTATGTTGAGAAAAGTAAGCCCTCCCCTACATTCCTTACAGTGTTGGATGAGATGTGGGAAGGAGCGAAATTTAGGAGGATTGAGCGAGTTATTTCTCCCCCTGTAAAGGGGGAGATACAGAGGGGGGCCTGAAATCATGAGGGGACTTTTGATGGCGTTTTTTGCCATCTACGGGCAAGTGCGAACGGGATTCATCGCGCGCGTTACATTTCGCAAGGGGTTCTTATTCCTTTTTTTCTTGTGCCGACCAAAGCTTTATACCATGTCGGCATTCCTTCGGAACCCCGTCAAGAAAAGAAGAAATAAGTTTTTCTCTTTTATGATTTATTTTGGACAAGTATGGATAACTATATGAAGTCATTTTTTTCACTTCTTTTCCTTTTCCTTGGTTTTTCGAATGCACAATCAATTAATCCGGTAAAGATTTCTTTACCCACGAGTACTGTCGAGATGGTCGCCGGTGAACAACGTATGGTCATGTTGACGGTTGATATCGAATCACCATGGCATATCAACTCACACATACCGAATGATGAATCCCTGATAGCAACGAAAGTGTCTGCGTCCGGGAACGGAATCAGTTTGGGAAAAACGAATTTCCCGAATCCTCACGATGTGACATTTTCATTTTCCGAACAACCGGTCTCTGTTTTTGAAGGGAAGATCGATATAACACTGACACTTACGGCAGAAAAAAATGCCATTGCAGGAAAACAACCGGTGACGGTGAAACTGAATTATCAGGCGTGCAACGATCAGACATGCCTGGCACCGAAAACTGTTTCAGCCACTGTAGAAGTGAATGTAAATGCGACCGCTTCGTCACCGGCATATACTGTCCAACCGGATCGGACGGAAAACAGAATAGTGGAACAACCGCAAGAACAAGCCATTTCAGAGCCGCTACAAACATATGGCGGCGCTCCCGCAAGCGCTGTGGAGGACAATACGCTTGCCTCGACATTGGAAAAAAGCGGACTCGCTGTCTCCTTACTCTTAATTTTTCTTGGTGGACTTGCATTAAATCTTACCCCGTGCGTCTATCCACTTATTCCAATTACCGTCGGATATTTTGGCGGACAGAGTGAAGGAAGGACGAGCAAATTGTTTCTGCTCGGAGTACTCTATATGCTTGGTATGGCATTAACGTATTCCGTGATCGGCGTTGTGACATCGATGAGCGGTGCTTTGTTCGGCACGCTGCTGCAAAATATCTCTGTGATTATCGGAATTGCCGTACTCTTCGTTGTTCTTGCCCTCAGTCAATTCGGAGTGTATGAATTTACTCTTCCCAGTTCCTGGATGGCAGCCGCTGGCGGCGCGAAGGGGGGAACGTTCGGCGCGTTTTTTATGGGACTAACGATGGGAATCGTCGCCGCACCGTGTATCGGACCATTTGTTCTCGGATTAGTCACGTTTGTTGCGGCCAAAGGTGATCCATTCCAAGGTTTTCTGATGTTTTTCATTCTCTCGCTCGGACTCGGATTTCCGTACCTCATCCTTGCCTTATTCTCCGGCAAGATCAAAAATCTACCACGTTCCGGCGAATGGATGGAGGGAGTAAAACATCTGTTCGGATTTATCATGCTCGGCATGGCATTGTATTTCCTCGATCCGATCCTTCCGAAAGCTGTCCGATCGTTTGTACTTCCGGTGTTCGGTATCATCGCTGCTTCTATATTACTGTTTATAGATAAAAGAGGAAACAGTGTCAAAGGATTCCGCACTGTTAAGATCGCTTTGAGTCTTATCATTACGGCTGTTTCCATTTATGCAATGATCCCGGTGCAAAAACATTCGCCGGAATGGAAAACATTTTCACAAGCATCGTTTGAAACGTCGCTAAAAAACAATGAAGCGATGATTATCGATTTTTATGCGGACTGGTGCATACCGTGCAAAGAACTTGATGCATTAACATTTTCCGATAGACGCGTCGTCGAACAGTCACAAAAATTCCACATGTACAAAGCGGACATGACACAATCCGATTCACCAGAAACCGCAGTCCTGGCAAAACGATTTCATATTAAAGGTGTGCCGACAATAGTAATTATTGATGCTAACGGAAATGTAGTGGAACGGATTACGGGATTTGTAAATGCAGAAGTATTTTTGGAAAAAATTCAGGGAGCACTGTAATAAATTTTTCTTCCATTAAAAGCGTGTATTCACTGTCCTGCGGAATTTACAATCCCGATCAATAAATCTTCTATTTGTTATTTTGCGAAATCGCCCATAAAAGCGCTTCCTTAAAAAGTGATAAATACCTACAGTGAAAAAATTTTGTGCGAGTACACTACGTACAATTTTTTTTAATATTTTTCTGCTGCAATCAAATTTCGTAAGATAACAGAGGAAAGCAAATTTCCGCTTGCTTCTCTAAAAAGGTTTGTCCATATTTTTTCAGTAAGTGTATCACCTCCGATGCTCATCCTCAATGCATTGAAACCTAGTTTCATTTTCGGTGTGACATTTTCCCTAATGTGAGAATTGATGAACCGATTGTTACTGCCATTCCACTTGTTTTCCACATTTTTCCCTCAATAGAGAACACCGGATATCTCTATCCGTCGAAAGGGTATTGCTATTTTTTTCATGACGAGTTGAACAATAAAATACTACAGTAGTCAGAAGATATAGAATGCACTAATCCACGAACACTCCGAACTTTTTCAGGAGGATTAACAATGAAACAATTTTCACTCTCTACGATAGCAATACTGCTATTGCTTTTGGGCGTTGGCGGAATGACGTACGCCGGGACATATGCTTCCGGTTTACGCGTGACCAATGCCGATTCAACTCTAGCGTTCGATGGTTCATTTTATGATGGTACGAATGCGCTCTTGTGGTTCACATTGAACGGGCATGCTGATACGGTCTCCGTATGGGTGAATGCCGGACCAGTTACTGTTCGGAAATTTATTCCACTGCTGAATCTCGCCCCCGGTGTCTATTCTGTGGCATGGGACGGAAAAAATGATAGCGGAAAGATTGTCCCGACCGGGCGGTATAATTTTTCTGTCTTTACTTCCGACACCGGAAATACCGCAGCCGTATGGACACAGGCATGGGAAAATCCGGTATACCTTGGAACTGGCATCGGACTTTCCAGTCGCGATGTTGAAATTGTAACGAATCCAAACAGTCCGTGGTTCGGAAACGCAATGCTCTCCGAACCATCGTCTTACGGATATGCGCGGATTTTGGTGGCGCATTCCCATGGCGATTTTAAGACGGCATTTGGAAATCAATATTATCCTCTTCCGTCCACCGGGACCGATCCATGGTATCTTTCTTTTGCACGGAACGGAGATTTGTATGTTTCGAACAACACGCTCAGAAACATTCAGGTATTTCGTGATACAATTTTAATGCAGACAATACAGGATACCTTAAAAATCGGATTGCCGCGCGGTATTGCCGCGTATGGCGCCCCGCAACCGACATTACTGATTGCGACAGGTCGTGCAGTTGTTCGCAGAACACCGGCAGGTGTTGTTGACACGATTTTTGCAGATACAGCAGCTGGTGGGTACACAAGAGATGTTGCCGTTGATGATTCCGGTTATGTGTATGTATCATTCGGCGGATCTTCAACAACATATAAAAATGTTGTGCGTCTCTCTCGCACGTTCGTACCAATCGACACATTGACGTTACCGGAACGAGTAACGCATTTGTTCGTATTTTCCGGTGCAAACGCCGCATCGAATGTTGATGACATTATTTACGGCCGAGTTCTTGGTGCTAACGGCGGTGTCTTTAAACTTGATTTCGCAGCTAAAACGTTTACCAAACTGTTCACACCCAGTACAAGTACATCTGCTAATCATTCCATTGCTGTCGATGTTCTGGGAAATATCTATTATGCGAATCCCAGTGCGGAATGGATGAGAATGTATGTCGCACCGTCTGCTGCGCCGTCCAAATTTATCACCAATATTCCGATGAATGTCGGTACGCATGGTACAAGAGTGATCGACAATTTTGATAAAACCGCCGGACACTTTAATGTGCATCCGACCTACTCCGGATCGACTACGGGTGTTGACGCATCGTCTACCGCTGCATGGACATCGATGTATTCCCGCTCCGGTACGGGCGGTGCCGTTGAAATACGTCTTGTTGATAATGCAGCAAGCTCCAGTGATCTCAGTTGCCGGTTTCTCTCAGGAACAGGATCGCCGGCCAATAACGACAGTATAGCGCCGTTTGGTTGGATTGGATATTGGTTGAAGACAAATACGGCTCCTGCCGGTGCCAAGGTTGCTATTGGTATGGATGATCCGCTCGATCCTACGACAAAGCGGTCTGTTATGTTGCCGGTAATTAATGACGGCGAATGGCATCTTTATCAATGGAATGTTGAAGATCCCACACACTGGACACCTTGGGTGGTTACATCGGGATCGTCAAAGATTAAAGGTCCGCGTGCATCAATTGATGCCATCTGGTTTATGGCTCCCAATGGTTCGCAGCCGTGGGTAATGAACCTGGACAATGTTTCTCATAATCCATTCGGCATGATCGGCGCAGAAGTTGGTCGCGGCGATGTTACGGGAAATGGATTTGTCTCAGTGTTGGATGCATCGTGGGTGTTGCAACATAGTGTCAGCTTGCGCACACTCAGCGCGGGTGAGATTTTTGCAGCAGATGTGAATCTTTCCGATGAAGGAACAGCAACGAATGCTGTAGATGCAAGTGTAATGCTTGCTCACGTTGTCGGAAAAATTCCATTCCTGCCGTGGAAACAGCCGCTGCCTCCGCTAGGTAATGTCAATGGATCCGAAGCTGCTCCCGTTTCGCTGATTATTGCGGCGGCAAAAGGCAGCTCCGGGAAAATCGTGAATATTCCAATCTCTATTCCGCAGAATCTTTCCGGATTGAGATCGGCGGAAATGAACGTGGAGTTCAATTCATCGCATCTGAAAATACGTAGCGTCACGACAACGACACTAACGAAAGATTTCACACTGGCATCAAATATGCAAAACGGCTCGATTTCTATCGCGATGGCGAGTGGAGAGGCTGTTCTTCACGGAGGACAAATACTGATGTTGGAAGCGGAAGTGCTTCAGTCGTCTGATGATATCTTGCTGACAGTAAAAAATATTTCGCTCAATGATATTCGGATATTGAAGGTGACGAGCGCAGGCGGCGTATCATCTGAAATTCCGACAACGTATGCGTTACAGCAGAATTATCCGAATCCATTTAATCCTACCACAACCATTGAATACCAATTACCGGCCGATGGTTTCGTTAATCTGAAAATTTATGACGTCTCCGGCCGGGAAGTGATGACGCTGGTTTCCGAACAGCAGGATGCCGGTACTCACCGTATGATGTGGAACGGAACAGATAACAGCGGACGTAAAATTGCTTCCGGTGTTTATTTCTGTCGATTGAGTGTTGGTACCTTTACCCAAATCAAAAAAATGGTAATGATAAAGTAGGAATACCGTATGCGGATACGGAAGGACGAACATATATGTTTATCCTTCCGTTGTCTCGCAGTTCGGACGGAATTTCACGGAGTTGAAAATAACTAATTAATGAGGAACAGTATGAATAAGAGAAAATTATTTCCGGTTCTGGCGATTGCAGCATGCCTGTTGTTGATGGTGAGTTCCGCGGCTGCGCAATTCACCGAGGTGTGGAAAGTTTCTGCCGGCACCTGGCCGATGGGTATTACGAGCGCCACCCGCGGTGCCGCGCTCAACATTTCCAATGGACATTATCTTGTTACCAATAGGGATTTACCGAGAATTTATGTTTTTAACGCAGCAACGGGTGTATTGCTTGATTCATTAACTATGACCGGTATTTCTGGCGGCGGTGGTTCGATCCTACAGGACATTGAAATTACCGCTGATGGTGTGGTCTATGCAAGTAACCTTATTCTCAACGGTCTGACGGAAGACTTTAAAATCTACCGCTGGACGAATGACAGTGCAACAACAATTCCGACGGTTGCATTTGCCGGTAAAGTAAAAGAGT
>JALNZH010000040.1 GCA_023229405.1 Bacteroidota bacterium | reverse complement strand
TACCCGGACAGTTCGGACCAATCAATCGAACACCTTTTTTTGTGATATATTCATACGCGTGCACCATGTCTTTTACCGGTATACCTTCGGTGATGCAAACAATCAGATTGACACCGCTATCCGCCGCTTCCATAATCGCGTCCCCCGCAAACGCAGCAGGAACGTAAATGATTGAAGTATTTGCACCTTGTTCTTTTACAGCATCAGCCACTGTGTTGAAAACAGGAACTTCACGGTTAAACTGATCCTTTTCGTTACCTTTGTACCGGGAACCGCCTTTTCCCGGAGTTACGCCGGCGACAACATTAGTTCCGTAGGCAAGCATCTGCGACGTGTGAAATGTTCCTTCACCGCCGGTGATACCCTGTACAACAAGTCTGGTTTTTTTGTTGACGAGAATGCTCATAGAGTTTTTTAATTAGAATGTGAGAAATTATGACGTTACGGTTTCAAGAAAATCGCTTACGGTAAGAATCGTTGCTTCATCGAACTGTTTACCGAGAATCTGAATACCGATCGGTAATCCGTTCGCATCCGCTCCAGCCGGAACACAGATGCCGGGAATCCCCGCAAGATTCGCCGATACAGTGAAGATATCATTCAAATACATTTGCAGCGGATCGTTCATCTTCTCACCCAGTTTGAATGCCGTCGTGGGAGCAATAGGAGTAATAATACAATCCACTTGCGTAAATGCTGCGGCAAAATCATTCTGAATCAATCGTCGAACCTGCTGTGCTTTACGATAGTACGCATCGTAATACCCGGAAGAAAGTACATACGTTCCGAGCATAATTCTTCGCTTCACTTCATCCCCAAATCCCTCGCTTCGGGATTGTACATACATGCTGTTTAAATCTTTACTCTTCGAAGAACGGTATCCATATCTCGCACCATCATACCGCGCAAGATTCGAAGAAGCTTCCGCCGTTGCCAGAATATAATATGTCGAAATCGTAAATTCCGAATGCGGCAGGGAAACCGTAACAATCTCTGCACCGGCATGTATCAATGCATTAATTTTTTTCTGCAGTACACTTCTGATCTCAGGATTTAAGGCGTCAGAAAAATATTCTTTCGGTAATCCAATTTTCATGCCGCGCATGTCCCTGTTCATTGCTGCCAGATAATCAGGAACATCGACAGCTGCCGAAGTTGCATCGTTCTTATCGCTCCCTGCAATCACTTGCAGCACTCGCGCCGCATCGCGCGACGAATTGGCAAACGGACCGATCTGGTCGAACGATGAGGCAAACGCAACAAGTCCGTATCGTGATACACGTCCGTATGTCGGCTTCAGTCCGACAATACCGCACAGACCGGCCGGCTGACGAATAGAACCTCCTGTATCGGTGCCGAGTGATGTGGTCGCCATTCCCGCCGCCACTGCTACGCACGATCCGCTGCTTGATCCGCCAGGTACTCTGCTTTCGTCCAGCGGATGTTTGGTAGGCCCGAATGCGGAATTTTCACCGGACGATCCCATGGCGAACTCATCCATATTCGTTTTACCGATGAACACTGCATCCGCGTCGCGAAGTTTACTAATCACCGTTGCATCATAGATCGCTTCGTACTCCTTCAGTATCTTCGAACCGCACGTAGTGATCGTCCCCTTCATGCACAGCACATCTTTTATTGCAATCACCATTCCCGCCAACGGACCGGCATTCCCCTGCCGGATCTTTATATCAATCTCTTTGGCACGGCGAACGGCAGCGTCATTAAAAACGGAAATAAATGCGTTCAACGATTCCCGGCGGGAAATAACGGAGAGATGTTCAACAACGCGCGCTTCCACGGAGTGATCTCCGTGCAACAACTGATGGCGGTACGTATCGTATGATTCGTGAATGTTCAAAGTGGGACCGAAGCGGATGCATCTCGAAACTCCGGGATGCTCCTTTCCAATAATCGATGAATTATTTCTTCTCTTCCGGTTTCGAGTCCGTAGTGTCTTTGTTCAATTCATTCTGCACTTCGCTCATCCCCTTTTTAAATTCGCTCACTCCTTTTCCGAAACCGCGTGCCAGTTCTGGAATCTTCTTCGCACCGAAGAAAATCAATACAACCAAAAGAATGAGAATAATTTCCTGTGTCCCGAGTCCCATCATAACGACCTTCCTTTCTTAATATCTGCGCACGTAAGGATATCCGGAATTCCGGAAGCATCCGTTTCATTATGCAGATTGTAACACAAAACTGTTAATCAATGATTCAAAAAATCTTTTTCCGTCTGTCGATACAAGTTGCGGTTCGCATGCCCGTTCAGGATGCGGCATCATTCCCATCACGGTACCGGTGGAATTCATGATGCCGGCAATATTATTGATGGAACCGTTCGGATTCGACTCGTCGGTGATAGCGCCGAATTCATCGCAATAACGGAATAGCACTTGCCCGTTCTCTTCCAGCACACGAATTGTTTCTGGTTCGGCAAAATAATTCCCCTCGCCGTGTGCTATGGGAATGCTGAGAATATCTCCGGCCGCCATAGCATTGGTATACCGCGATTCGGAATGTTCCACTCGTAGGTTCACATGTTTGCATGAGAACAGTAATGATCGATTGCGAAGTAGTACTCCGGGGAGCAATCCAGATTCACACAGAATCTGAAAACCGTTGCAGATACCGACCACCACCCCACCGTTCTTTGCAAACGCGATCACTTCTTTCATAATCGGTGAAAAACGGGCGATCGCACCGGTGCGAAGATAATCTCCATAAGAAAATCCACCAGGAAGAATAATGACATCAGAGTTCTTCAGGTCCTGCTCTTTATGCCACAGGAAGTCCGCCTGATGACCCATCACGTGTTTTACCGTATGGTATGCATCATGATCGCAATTAGAGCCGGGAAAAACAACCACGCCGAATTTTAAGGTCGATTGGCTCATAATTTTGTAATGCTGTAGGTGAAGTCTTCCATCACTGAATTTGCCAACAGTTTTTTACACGCCTCTTCCGTTACCCGCCGCGCTTCTTCTTCCGATGCGGCATCGACCGTCATGTGAATGGATTTTCCGATACGGACATTCTTGACTCCGGTCATGCCCAATGTGTGTATGCCGAGTTCAACCGCTTTCCCCTGAACATCAAGGATAGAGGGACGCAGTGTGATTGTAATATTCGATTGATACATAGAAGGAAGTGTAATAAAACGTTAGAGATAAATTTTTTCGGTTAAGAACTGATGAAGCTCCTTTCGGAGGAGAAAGCATGTTTTTCAGTAATTTTACGGTGGAATATATTCAATTTTGCGCCGAAAATCAATGAAAGCGTGCTGTATACCTGCGAAAAAATCCCATAATTATTACTGTTTTTAAACAGAAACCGCTTGACTCGAGTGAACGAAATTTAGTATTTTATATATGGTACTATAACACAAAGGTATCCCACCAACCGTTGTTATGAATAATTCGCGCAGATTCGATTGAAGCGAAGGGAGAGTTGTTTTTATGAGCAAATCAAAATATGTGACGCAAGCCTGTACCTCGTGCGGCCGAGAATCAAAAATGGAGATTATTGGGGCAGTTGTTGGCGCAGAGAACAAAGTTTGGTTCCGTTGCACACGGTGTCATCACAGCATGATGCTGGATATGGCTGGGAAGGGGAAACAGGACAATGTGATCATTTATAACCGCGAAGAATGTGTCGACTATTCTCCAGAGAAAATATTTGAAATCGGCGTTTCTATCTATCATACCGATTGGGATGATATGGGAAAAGTAACATCGAAAGAAAAAACGTCAAGCGGTGGAAATGCAATTTGGGTCCATTTTGAAAAGAACGGAATAAAAAAACTGATCGAAAATTTACAATTAGCAGATTAATCACTTACCCGCCGAATATACGGCGGACAAACCAGCCAAATTAAGGGAGGTGAAACACTTGGTAGGAATCGTTGTCAATGAAAATGAATCCATTGATCGTGCAATCAGACGCTTCAAAAAGAAATATGAACGCTCCGGCGTTCTGAAAGAATTCAAGAAGCGGACGTTCTTCACAAAACCCTCCGTGAAGAAACGAATGAAGTTGGTCAAGGCAGTACGCAGAAACCAACGCGCTGAAGAAGAAGAATCAATGTAGAATAAAAAACCCCGCATCGCGGGGTTTTTTATTTTCATCACTGCATATTGGCTTTCATAACCCGCATCACATTACTGCCCAAAATTTTCCGAATATCTTTTTCGGTATACCCCCTCATCAAAAGTTCCCGGGTAATGTTCGGAAGAAATGTCACATCGTCCATCTCTTTCGGAAGAGATTCCACTCCGTCAAAATCGCTTCCGATGCCGACAAAATCCGCGCCAACCAGTTTTGCAATATAATCAATATGATCCACCAGCAAAGAGAGCGTCGGACGCGCCTCGAGGTAGTGTGGGGCAAGCGCCGAATCGATGGAAAGTTCTGCTTTCCAGTAATCCGCATTCGCCTGTTTCATGGAATCTACAAGTCCGGAATAATTTTTTCTGATCTCACTTACCCGCCGGTGATAATTACTGTCAATGAATCCGGAGTAGAAATTGATGCAGATGACGCCGTTATTTTTTGCCACCGCCTTGATCTGATCGTCTTTCAGATTTCTTCTGCTCGGACAGATTGAATACACAGACGAGTGAGACACCAGCACAGGCTTTTTTGTAACCGCTAAAGCATCCCAAAATGTCTTCTCCCCTGTGTGGGAAAGATCTACCATCACACCGAGATCGTTCAAGCGACGAACGACATTCTTACCAAATTCTGTCAATCCTTTGAACGCCAATGAATCCCCTTTCTCCGTTTCGTCTGCTGCGGATGTCGCCCAGGTCGTGCTGTTATTCCAGGTTAATGTCAGATAATTCATTCCGCGTTTTGCCAGGGAATCAAGATAGAATAGACTATCCTCTATCATATGACCCCCTTCTACTCCGATCAGCGCAGCAATTTTTTTTTGCTTCAACGCACGGTTCACATCCATGTATGTGGATGTAAGAACAATCTTATCATTTGCGCGTCGGACGATCGCATGTAATGTATCAATCATTTCAATTGCCCGGTTAAATGCCCTTCCATTCCCGAATTCGCTGCCACACCAGACGGAGAAAATCTGTACATCCACGCCCCCTTCGTTCAGCCGGACGACATCGGAATGCCCCTCCGTTGTCCGCACAGACAAATCCTCACCTTTCATCGCTCGAAGCAAGACGTCGTTATGCGTATCAACAACGATAGCGGCCGTATGCAGTTTTTTGTGATCAGAGGAAAAAACGATTGAGCAAAACAGTAGCGTAATAAAGAACAGACGATTCATGACATCCCTTTCAATTTCAATCAATGTAGAGAAGCTCCGACAAAACTCCAAATACAAAAATACAAAGCCCCGGTGAGCATTTCATCGGGGCATTCGGATTAAACAACGATAGTACACCTGTCACATCATCAATTCTACTTCCGATTCTTTTCCCGGTTTTTTCAGTTTTACTGCTGGCTGCTCGGGAGTGAGTTCGCTCTCGCGCAACAGTGAATCCAGATCCATCAAATCTTCGTCCTGTTCATTCATTTCTTTCAATCGTGATTCAAAATCCCGTTTCGCCGAGGGTGATTTGAACATCAATTTCATTTTGGGTTCCCGCATCATCGAATCGACGATCTCAAACCGGAATTCTCCTTTTGGAAGTCGTTTGAATACCCGCACAGTCTGATCGTCAGCAGGAATTTCAAACGAAAACGCGGAATCGCCAACCACAGTGACATGATTAAATTGCACCCTCGGAAACTCCGGCGCTGGTATTCTCGGTTTAACCATTTCCACCATTCCGCCGGGGATTCCGACGGGTGCAGAATGCTCAAAATGGATCTGAAACGCTCCGCTGGTTGAGTGGACCCGCACTCTGTTTTGTCCCATACCAACAAAGTTTTCTTCCATTCTTCGCTGACGATCCGTTAGTTCCGCTACCATCCGTTCGGTAATAATTTTCCGGTATTTCATCTCCTGACGGCGGGCGACCTCCCGGATGCTATCGACGTTGATTGTCATCTCTGCAATCTCAACTGTGTCCGGAGAGATCACCACGTAATTATTGCTGTTCGAAAACCTGGGAATCTTATTGAGGATGATATGCGACGGCACAGTCGGCGAATTAACTGCCACCAGCGCGTATGGCGCTTTCCGGTGGTCAAGAAATCTTTTGAACCGTGTGCGTTGCGGCGGTTCAAGGCATGCTGCAATGGTGGATACCATTGCTCTGTTCAGGTCGACAAGTTCTGCATGAATCGCCACCTCGTCATTCTCGCTGACCAATACCGAGGCCTGCAATTTCTCTTTATACGATCCAAGAATTGAGTCGACCACCTCTCGCTGATTATGTGAGATACCGATTTCATCGGCGAAATCATTCATCGTAACAGGAATAACGGAAGGATCTTCATTGCGAATAATCTGTATTTGAGATCCGCTGTCGTCCGAATTTTTCACCTGTAGTGATGTGTTATTTGAAGAATCGATTGCGATACTTCCAGAAAGTGCGAAGTTGAGAACGTCATCATTGTTCAAATTACTGAACAGCGGAAGAATATTGCCGGTCATAATATTGTTCCGGTAGACGCTTTCCACTTGGAGTTTCTTTTCTATGAAGTAATGATGAAACATTGGCGCATCTTTGAAATAGATCACCCCGATCACAAAAAATGTTACGACGGCTAATGTTGAAATGGCGATCGAAGGTTTTGATGCGGCATGGCGGTATGGTTGATGAGAGAATCTCCCCTCCAAACGATTGGATAGCTTTAACCAAAACCAATCATTAGCCGGCAATTTCTCTTTTGAAGAAAGCGAACGTTTTGCGGTACGGAGAACTTCCACCTCACGGGCGGCAACGGGATGCGTTGCGAGATATGCCTCGAGTTTTGTTTTTTCATCAGCATCGAGTTCGCCGTCGATATACAGCGAAACAATCTGTTCCCATTCATTGTCTGTTAGATGATTCATCTTATACCAATATCGGCATCAAAATTTCCCTTAACATTGTCCGGCCACGGGAAAGTCGCGACTTCACAGTTCCCACTTCGCAATCCAGCACATCCGCAATTTCATCGTACGACATCCCATCGATATCTTTTAGGATAATCGGCATCCGGAATTTTTCCGGCAGTTTCTTCAGCGATTCTTCAATCACACCCTTGATATTCTCATCATCGAACGTCGTCGTCGCTAGGTTTTCAATTTTTGTATTCGTGGTTTTTTCAAAACTATGGAACGAAAAAAAACGCTTCACTTTCTTTTTGCGAAGTTCATCCCGGCATTTGTTGACGGCAATTCTGTACACCCAAGTATAGAAGGAAGATTCAAATCGGAAATTCGGCAAAGCATGAAACACTTTAATAAATACTTCTTGAGAAATATCGTCCACCTGATCCGCATCGTTGAAGATGGAAAAAATCACGTTACGGACCTTTTCACGGTACCGCTCAACCAAATAACGAAACACCTCCTGCTCACCGCTTTGGAATAGCATGATAAGAGCATCATCACTCTTCTGCTCATTGGGAATATTTGCGTTAATAATGTTGATGACAGCGGGTTTAGCCATTGTGGTTTTTGAGAGATTAGACGTATTCCAGGAGGAAATGTTCCGAATAAAAAGACCGACGTTATCGTCGGTCTTTTTGAATACTACAATGATAAATCTTCTTTTTATGCATTTTCGGCGGATTCAGAGCCGGTTGATTCATCAGTACTGCCTTTTAATTCCTGCACTTCTATACGGATTTCCTGCGCTTTCCGCTTTAATTCAGCCATATGCTTCCGAACACGGGTGCCAGCAGATTTATTACCTTTATCGTAAAATTTGATGAAATCTTTCTCAAACGTTTGAACCAGTTCAACAAGTTCTGTAAAACGACTCATCATAACTCCTTTATTTGATGAAAAAATATAACGATTGCGTCTAAATATTGCCTGATTTCGCTAAATAGTCAAGAAAAATCTCGTTTCCCTAAAATTTGCTCAGAAACGTTGATTTGCCGCAAGAGAACAAAAGAAGCAGCTAAAAATGCTGTTGAAACGAGAATTCCTTCCGCTACTAGTACTATTGAGTTTGTCGTAAAGAAGGAGTCGGATTCTGCCAAAAAAGAGGTGAGCAGAATGGGCGTTAACGTGATGATCCCGATTCGGAGTGAATACCCTGGCCAAACAGAATTATTTTTGATCGTCAAAACTGAACAGAAAAGTCCGAGTGAAAAAAAGAATAGACCAGTAACAAACGCACTCAACGCTGTTACTTTTGTAATACCAACGACCTCAGAAATGCAAAAGATCGTCCACAGTCCGTTTGTTAAAAACAATGCATATTGGACACTGAATTTGTTACGGAATGAACGAAGTAAAACTCCACGAAATACTATCTCTTCTATCAACGCAGACGTTGCAGAGAACATATAGATCGCAGGTACGTCGAACAAAGTTGCCAGCGCTAACGTGGCGGCATTATCTATTGCATTAATCGTTAGCACTTTTGTAGTTAGTCCGCACGCTATTGGAAGAGAATAGACAAGAAGCGGAAGAAAAAAAATGGTGACGTTGGTCTTCCAATCAAACCGAAGTAGGATGAACTGTTCTGGCGAAAAAACGAGCCACCTTTTCTTCCATGCGCCGAAAAGTACACCGATAACAACTACAATTTTGATATCAATAAACAGTTCCCAAAAATAGAACTGATACCGAATATCGAATGTACTGAGTATTGCAAAAACAACCGAGAGTATCAGGAGTGCAATACAGCTGCGGTGGAGATATTGTTGTTCGATCATCGATTCAGCAAATGTTCAATTATTTTTGGGGGGTATTTTTTTCAATCATACGTTTCAATCTACATTTCATCGCTAACAGATCAACAAACCTCTCCTATAGATGGGACATCAAGATTCGTTGAATCTAACTCACATAATACAATTCCATCATCGGTTTACCCGATGAGTACGCTACCGCCGTTCACATTCATGATCTCACCGGTAATATGACGCGCAAACTCTGAAGCAAGAAACACAATCGGTCCAGCAATATCTTCCGGCGTCGGAATACGTTGTATGGGGATCTTCTTCCGTTCTTGTTCTTTAAACGCTGCGTCAGAAAAAACAGAATCATTCAAATTGGTATCCACCCATCCCGGCGCGACGGAATTTACATTAATATTATACGGTCCCAGTTCCGTTGCAATCGCTTTTGTGAAAGAGATCATTCCCCCTTTTGATGCAGCATAATGCGAATGTTCCGGTTCACCGCGTTGACCAGCCGTACTGGAAATATTGATGATCTTTCCGGATCGCTGCTTTTTCATATACGGCACGACAGCATTGGTCAGATAAAACATTCCATCGAGATTTACCTGCATGGTTTGTTTCCAAACGGATTGTTTCATCGATCCAATCGCACCATACGTCCAGATACCGGCATTATTGACGAGAATATCGATCTTTCCAAATTTTTTTATCGTCTGCTTTACAACTTTTTCGGCACTATTTGGCTTGGAAACATCCGCTTTAATTGCTATTCCATTACGATGTAGTCGATTCACACTTTCAATAACGGTGTCTGCCGCTTTCGCATTTTTCGTATAGGTGATCACTACATTGGCACCGGCTTTAGCGAAAAGTATTGCTGCTGCAGCACCAATTCCACGTGAACCGCCGGTGATTATCACTACTTGATTCAAAAGACTGATCATATGTTCCCTTTAAAGACTAATTGGTATGATTATTGTATTTACTTAAGGTAATATACATAAAAGTACCTTTTATTGGTAATTTTATTGTTTAGACAAAAGAGGACAAACTTAGTCCAATTTGCGAAATTTGCAAAATTTCACAAATTATTCTTGACGTCTTAGGAATATTGCATTATATTTATTTAGATTAAGTCTAAATAAAAACAAATGGATATCGAATTAGCGAAAGAAAATTTTACGAAGTATCTCAAGTCCGGCAATTACCGGATCACTCCGGAACGATTCGTGATTCTAGAATCGGTGATGAACCACGACGGGCATTTTGATGCGGACGAACTTTTCCTTCAGATGAAGACCACTGGACAGAAAGTTTCGCGCGCCACGGTGTACAACACTCTCGATCTTCTGCAAGATTGCGGATTGATCTCGAAATACCGGTTCGGCGAAAATCATTCGCGGTATGAACTGGCATTCGGACGGCCGCATCATCACCATCTGATCTGTCTTGAATGCGGTGACATCATTGAGTTCGTCAACGACAGAATTGAAAAAGTTCAAAAAGAAGTGTGCGAAACAAATAATTTCAACGCCCAGACTTCAACACTGCAGATCTTCGGGATCTGCGCTAAATGCCACAAATAATTATGAGAACATTAGCTGAAATACCTGCCGGAACAACAGTCACAGTCTCCCATCTTGATTCGCATCCTGATACATGCAACCGTTTGCGAGAATTCGGCTTTTGTGAGAATGCAACGATCCGCTGTGTGTCGAATGGTTCATCGCAGTTAATCTGTGAAGTATGTAATACCAGAGTCGGCTTGAATTATACAACGGCAAATGCCATCGTCGTGCTCCCTTCACACGAATAAATATTATCGACGACATTCTCTTGAATTGCTGTACTTATGAAATCAACTGTACCATCTCCCGTCATAAACACCATTGCGCTGATCGGAAATCCCAATTGTGGAAAAACGACACTCTTTAATTCCCTGACCGGTTTGCGGCATAAGGTCGGAAATTATCCCGGAGTTACGGTGGAAAAAAAAGAAGGAACAGTAAGTCTCGGCACTAGAGATGTGACAATCGTTGATCTGCCGGGAACATATTCATTATCTGCCAATTCACCGGATGAACAAATTGTTTCTGATGTTCTGTTCGGAAGAATTCCCGGCACACTCATTCCCGATCTGGTAATTTTTGTTGCCGATGCTACGAACCTAGAACGGAACCTGTATTTGTTGAGTCAGATCATTGACCTGACCATACCGGTGGTGGTGGCTCTGAATATGATTGATCGGATAAAAGATGCTGGCATCGATATCAATACAACGATGCTGCGTCAAGAGTTTGGCGTAATGTTCATCCCGATGGTGGCAAGTAAAGGCGTCGGGACAGATCTTCTGATAGCCGCATTAGACAAAGTATCATTAAACAAATCAGCGATCCGACAATGGTCGGTTCCTGAACCGGTGAAGGTTGAACACGAAGAATTAGTCTCCATGTTGGTTGCTATTGAAAAAATGCCGGAGCCAGCAGCATTTCACGAAGCACAATTGTTATTGTCCCTTTCCGGACCAATCGAATCCAATCTTCGCTCTCTGACAGTTGAAACCCTGTCCCACATAAAAATGGATCATCACAATCTTCAAAAACTCGGTGTGAACCGGCATTCCGTTTTTGTGGAATCTCGGTACCGATGGATCAATTCTGTCTACAAAAAAAGCGTTACGCATAATATCGCACGGCGCCGACAGACGTTCCATGATTCCATCGACGCGGTATTGACACACCGGATTTGGGGATTTGTTATTTTCTTTGCATTGATGGCGGTGATGTTCCAAACAATCTTTACGTGGGCAAACTATCCGATGGAATTAATCGGTTTCGGTTTCGACTTTCTTGCGTCGCGGGTATCACACATTATTCCGGAAGGCGATCTGCAGAATCTGATTGCCAATGGAATTATCGGCGGTGTCGGCGCAGTGGTTACGTTTCTGCCTCAGATCATCTTTCTTTTTTTATTCCTTGGCCTGCTCGAAGATACAGGATATATGTCCCGCGCAGCGTTTATTATGGACAGGGTCATGAGTAAAGTCGGTTTGCACGGGAAATCATTTATCCCATTGCTCTCGTCGTTCGCCTGCGCCATTCCTGGCATCATGGCAACCCGTACAATTGAAAATCCCCGGGATAGGCTGGTAACGATACTCGTGGCGCCTCTCATGAGCTGCAGCGCCAGACTGCCGGTCTTTTCACTGTTGATCGCATCATTCGTTCCCAATATTTTGGTGTTTGGCTATTTCAGTTTGCCTGCAATCATATTGATCTCCATGTATCTTTTAGGACTCATTGCTGCATTAACAACGGCGCGCATCTTAAAAAGTACGATCCTGAAAGGTCCGACGCCGGCGTTCATTATGGAATTGCCTCCGTATCGCATCCCCACCCTCCGCAATACACTTATTCATATGTGGGAACGATCGGTGTTATTTTTAAAAAACGCGGGAACCATCATATTGGGTGTTTCGATTATCCTTTGGTTTCTCGCTACCTATCCGAAATTGGAGCACGGCACATCATCCCAAAAATTGGCGCACAGTTTTGTAGGACGTGCAGGACATGCGATTGAACCTGTCCTGAAACCACTGGGGTTTGACTGGAAAATCGGAATCGGTATCATTAGTTCGTTGCTGCAACGGGAAGTATTCGTCGGTACGCTAGGAACGATCTATAATATTGAGCATGCAGATGAAGCTAACACATCATTGAAAGAACAAATGCAAAAAGACAAAGATCCGGTGAGCGGCACTTCGTCATTTACACTTCTGACGGCGATCTGTATTATGGTGTATTACGTCCTCGCCATGCAGTGTATGTCTACCATTGCGGTTGTTCGGCGGGAAACAAACGGGTGGAAATGGCCGGCATTTCAATTTGCGTATATGACACTCCTGGCGTATGTCGGGACGTTGATCACGTACAGGATGGGATTATGGATATTATCATAGCGTATTGGCAGGATATCCTATCGCTTGCAATAGTCGGAATTACAGCCTTAGTGATGATTCGTTCCCGATTCAGCGCAAAAACTAAGATCCATGATTGCAGTGCTTGCGCTCTGGTGAAAATTAATAACGCACAACTCAAAAGAAAGTAACAGCACACAAAAAAAAGCGCATCACCAAACTCCCTCGCAAAAGGTGTGGTAATGCGCTTCAAACAACAAGAGCTCACAATGCTGCTCTTTCTGTTCAAAAGATAATGAACAGGAAACCGTCAAGCAACGGAAATTTTCCCGTTTTGTGAAGCTCCCTTTTTTCTGTAATAGTTAAGGAGCATCAACCATGTTACGCCATGTCAACGTACCGATTTTATTCTTCGCTGTTCTCATGATCATTCCCGAATTCGCTGTTTCCAATGAACGCCGCTTCGGCTATGCATATGAATCATCTGTACTTCCTCCTGGAGCTCGTGAAATTGAGATTTGGAATACCGACCGGCGCGGAAGAACTTATTTTTACCGTCGTATGGATCAACGTATTGAGTATGAATTCGGAGTATCCAACAACCTGATGTCCGCTTTTTATTTGAATACCACTACACGGACCAGAGACAGCAATGGTGAAAATGCAGGCGGTTCAAAATCATCATCAACTTCTTTCGCGATTTCCAACGAATGGAAATACAAACTGATGGACAGAGTCGCCGATCCGTTTGGTTTAGCGCTGTATGGTGAAGGAACAATGGGAACGGACAAATTTGAGATTGAAGCAAAAATCATTGCCGATAAACAATTACAAAATCTTCTGATTGCATTTGACCTTGTCGGCGAGTATGAATCGTCGTCTGATGTTGTCAACGGATCTGAAGTAATCGCCGAAGAGTACAAAGTAAAGGCTGATGCTGGTGCCGCATTTTTTTTCTCCAACAGCTTCGGAACCGGTATCGAATTGCGCACTGAAAATATTTTCGTCGGTGGTTCACTGCAACATTCAGCTATTTTTGCGGGCCCAACAGTCTCGTATGCATCAGAAGAAATATGGGCAACCTTAACATTCTTACCGCAGATTTACGGTCCAAAAGGCGGAACTACTGTATCGAAGAATCTCAATTTTGATGAATTTGAAAAGATTCAGATCAGACTGTTATTATCATTCCATTTTTAATATGAAAAGATCAGCAATCAGCGTAATTCTATTTTTTTTAGGATGTTCTTCATCGCTACCGATCCCTACTGCATCGGACCTGCTTGAACATTCAAACAATGGGGATGTCGTAACGGTCGAGGAACTAAAAGAAGACAGGAGTCTCTATATCGCAAAATGTTCAGGTTGTCATGGATTGTATTTACCCTCTCAATATTCAGGAAAAGAGTGGCAAACAATACTGCCGATGATGAACGAAAAGTCTCGATTATCGGAAACTGAAGCAATACGAATAAAACGATATATTTTCCTCTACTCTATGCATTAACGTTATACAGTAACACAGTCGAATGTCTTATATCAAATCGATAGCAACTCCAAAAATGTTTTGAAGAATTGCGATTTCATTATTACAGTTCGAATGTGTAGATTTAGGCATACAAAAATCATCTCTTCTAATTGTGGAAAATTACAATGGAAAATTCAACAGGAAAAATAGAGATTACCAAAGAACTGGTATATTCGGCATTAAAAGATGTGTACGATCCCGAAATACCTGTCAGCATTGTGGATCTAGGACTTGTCTATGATGTAAAAATCATCGATGACTGGGTTGGTGTGAAAATGACATTAACATCGCAAGGATGTGGATTATCAACTCAAATTGCGAACAATGTGCGTGAACGGGTCGCCGCTCTTCCCGGTGTAGCAGACGCAGATGTTCGTATTGTGTGGGTACCCTCATGGAATCCTTCCATGATGAGCGACGAAGCAAAAAAGAAAGTCCGGTTTGCCGGATAAACTGTTCAAACACATCAGCTCAACAGTTTAAGGTATTCAGGCTCATGGAATGGCTTTTTCCCTTCTCCTTTCCGACTTTCCTTAAATACTCCTTTCTCTGTATTGCTTTCGTCCAAGCACTTCTTTACCTTTTCCCGTTCATTTTCCCGAACGATTCCTTTGAAACTGTTCATTCTCCCACAACCATTTAATTCTCTCTGAAGTCATGAAGAGACTCTGGTACGGATACTAATTATGAAGATTCCTAATTTGCTACTGTTCATTGCCAGCCTTACTCCAAAAAAGAGGATCATCTATGGAGCTGTTGTAGGAATCGTTCTTACGGCATTATTGTTTCTGCTGATTCAAAGCCAGAGCAGTGCCTCCAACGATATCATCATCACTCCTGTGAAAGGAGAATTTATTGTTTCTATTACCACTACCGGTGAATTGCAGGCAAAAAATTCGATCGAGATTAAAGGACCTGAACAAGCACGCGCGGCCGGAATCTGGCAGATGAAAATCTCCAATCTGATCGCTGAAGGTACAGTGGTAAAACAAGGACAATTCGTCGCAGAATTGGACAAGGCAGAGATTGCCAACAGATTAAAAGAATCCGAGCTTTCGGTCCAAAAACTGGATGCACAATACACACAGACTGTTCTTGACAGCACTCTGACCCTTTCACAAGCACGGGATGAATTGGTGAATTTGATTTACGGATTGGAAGAAAAGAAGATTGTTCTCGAACAATCTTCCTATGAAGCGCCGGCGGTGCGGCGGCAGGCACAGATTGATTATGACCGCACCGAACGAACCATTGCGCAATCCAAAAAGAACTATGTCACAAAAACAAAACAGTCGATTGCGAAAATCCAGGCAGTGGAAGCGGATTTGCTAAAAGAACGCCAGAAGATGGATATTTTAAAATTGGTGATGATGCAATTCACCATCCTTGCACCGGCAGATGGGATGGTCGTCTATGCCAGGGAATGGAATGGGAAGAAAAAAATTGTCGGGGCAACGGTAAGTCCATGGGAGCCGACCGTGGCCACGCTGCCTGATTTGACGATGATGGAATCAATCACCTATGTTAATGAAGTGGATATTCAAAAGATCGCTGCCGGACAGGGAGTCGTGCTCCGTCTTGATGCCGATCCGAATAAAAAATTATCCGGCAGTGTTGTGCAGGTAGCAAATATCGGCGAACAGCGTCCGAATTCCGATTCAAAAGTATTCGAAGTTCGGATCATTATCAATGATCGCGATACAACTCTTCGTCCCGCAATGACCACCTCGAACGAAATTAATGTTGCTAAACTTTCTAATGTTCTTTCCATTCCCCTCGAAGCTGTTCACACCCAGGATACTATCACCTTCGTGTATGTGAAAAAAGGAGGAGTAATAAAACAGGAAGTCAAACTCGGACTCCAAAACGACAATGCCGCCGTTGTGCTGCAAGGCCTTGGCGAAAACGATAAGATTTTCCTCTCACCACCTCCGGATGTTTCAGCAGTAAAAATCCGTTCGTTGAAAGTGCCGTCGTGATCAAACGTGGATTACGAACACTCTGGATATCCATAAAACCTTCCCGGGCGTTGGTCAGCAATGTTTTGACGGCGTTTGAAGCAATCACGCGAAATAAACTCCGTTCGGGCTTAACATCACTGGGAATTGTGTTTGGTGTTGCGTCGGTTATTTCGATGCTTGCTATTGGACGAGGGGCACAGCAGGAAATCCTCGATCAGATGAAGCTGCTTGGAACAAATAACATTATCATCACGCCAATCATCGAACAGGAAGAAGGAAACGTCGACGAAGATCAAAATAAGGAGAAGAGCGAAAAGAAAAAATTCTCACCGGGTCTAACGCTGCACGATGGAACAAGTATCATCCAAACGCTTCCGGAAGTCGATGCCGTCAGTCCGGAGATTGTTCTTGAAACTGTTGCGATTCGCCAAGGATTAAAACGATCCACAAAACTGGTCGGAGTGGATTCGACGTATTTTATCCGTTCCGAATATCCAATGGAACAGGGATCCTACTTCTCGCACATTCAATTGAACCGTTCTCTTCCGGTGGCCATTATCGGACACGGAATCAAATCGAAATTCTTCACGCGGGAAGATCCCATCGGCAAGCAAATTAAATGCGGAAAACTGTGGCTGACCGTGATTGGAGTAATGAAAGAACGAAACGTTTCAAAACAAAATATTCAACATCTGGGACTGCGGGATTACAATTTCGACATCTATGCTCCTGTAAATACCGTGCTGCTTCGTTATAAAAACCGCGCACTTGTTACCCGGCGCGACATTCAGAACGCCGCCCGGGACGGAAATTCAAATGGAAACGAGGACGTACAAAAAAAAGCAGTGAACTATCATCAAATAGACCGGCTGGTCGTTCGCGTCAGTACTACGGAACAGATACGTCCGCTAGCAGAAGTGATCAGCCGGATGCTGCAAAGACGTCACAACGGTGTGATCGATTTTTCCGTCACCGTGCCAGAGGAATTATTGAAACAAGAACAACGAACGAAGGAAATATTTAATATCGTCCTGGGAGCCATCGCCTCCATTTCCTTGATTGTGGGAGGGATCGGCATAATGAACATTATGCTTGCGTCGGTGATGGAACGGACGAAAGAAATTGGGATTCGCCGCGCCGTTGGAGCAACACGGAGCGATATCACGATGCAATTTCTCTCGGAAGCGATCACGATTAGCGTTACCGGGGGTTTTGTTGGAATTATTCTGGGATTTACGATCAGTTTTATTATTGAATACACTGCAGAGATCCATACAATTGTTTCGTTTATTTCGATTCTCATCTCCTTTGCCATTTCCATTACCATCGGTATCGCTTTCGGGTTTTTTCCGGCAAAAAAAGCTGCCGATCAGGATGTTATTCTTTCATTACGCTATGAATAATTTTTCAGTTTCATTTCGCTTCAGTATTCATCTGATCATCTTTTCGATGACAGGGAGTATGTTTTTGGCCGCACAACAAGATACGCTTGTGCTGACACTGAATGAAAGTATCCGCATCGGACACGAGAACGGTCCTCTCTCTTCCATGGCACAATCAGCGTATCGGAATAAAGAGCATAAATACAAAGCATACACAGCC
>JALNZH010000394.1 GCA_023229405.1 Bacteroidota bacterium | reverse complement strand
TTTATAAAAAAAATGAATGGAACGGCGCCATAGAGCCGCTCATCCGTGAATTTGCAGATCTCTACAACCTTCCGTTTATCGAATATTTAGGCACCACCGAAGTTCAACAGAAGAATTGGAATGAGGAATGGGAGAGTTCCATTCAGCCGATCAATGTCTCAGACCGGTTCATCATCACACCTTCCTGGCATCCGGTGGAGAGTGTCGGCAAGACGGTGATCATTATCGATCCGAAAATGACATTCGGAACAGGATATCATGAAACAACCAGGTTAATGATGCGGATGATGGAACAGTATGTGCAATCCGGACAAACCATCTTGGACGTCGGCACCGGCACCGGCATATTGGCGATAGGTGCGGCGGCACTCGGAGCTACTAAAATAATCGGCGTTGATATTGACGAATGGTCTCTAGAAAACGGGATTGAAAACGCACAGCGGAATAACGTCCGCGACAAGATCGATATCCGAATTGGTTCGCTGGAAACTGTTCCGGAGAAAAATTTCGACATCATCCTGGCAAACATCATTCGCCGAACTATTCTTGAATTAATCGATCCGATGCTCTCCAAACTCTCCGCCCAAGGAACAATTCTCTTATCCGGATTGCTTGCGACCGACCGTGAAGCAATCGAACAATCGCTGACGGAGCGAAATTTTACTGTCGTCTCCGTCCTACAAGAAAACGAATGGATCGCCATGGCCGCGAAACACGCATGACGATCGCATCGATAGATATCGGCACAAATACTATTCTGCTCCTGATTGCAGAAGTGCAGGATGGCGTTATCACCCGAAGCCTCCACGATCAACAGGTTATAGCCCGTCTCGGCAAAGGTGTTGATGCGGAAAGAATGATAAACCGGGAAACATTTCTTCGCGCAGAAGGATTTCTTCGTCAATACAAAGAAACGTGCGACTCGTTCGGAGTGGAACGGATCTACGCGGTTGGAACGAGCGCTTTGAGGGATGCGCGGAACAGGGATGAATTTACCGAGTATATTAAAATGCAGACAGGGATCGCCGTTGAAATTCTTTCCGGAGAAGAAGAAGCACTGTGGACATACCGGGGCGGCATATCAGAATTTTCCGGCAGAGCGGAGCAATATTCCGTTGTGGATATCGGCGGCGGCAGCACGGAGATTATTATAGGCGATACGAACAAAATTATCGCAACAACAAGTATCGACCTCGGCAGCGTTCGGATTACCGAACGAATACTGAAAGATTCTCCACCGCAAATTCCGTCATTAATCGAAGCGCATGAATTGATCGCATCACATATGCCTGCAATGACGAAACACATTGCCTCAACGTTCGCCATCGGCGTTGCCGGTACACTAACCACTCTGGCGGCACTGCATCAGCATCTCCCCTACTATATTCCCGAGCGGGTCAGCGGTTTTTCTTTGCGGTATGATGACATTTGCGCGATCTTTGGAATGCTCAAGGATAAATCTCTTTCGCAAATCCAAGCATTCCCGCAAATCTCTCCCGGACGGGCGGATATTATTCTCGCAGGAATCATGATCCTGATGGGCTATATGGAATCAAGCGAACTGGAACAGATCACGGTCAGCGACCGTGGTTTGCGGTATGGTATTGTTCTGCGCGAAGCATGATGAATACGTTAAAATAGCAGCGTGCGTTTAATATCGATCTTCACCCGTTTAAATTTTTCGGTTACCATTCCCGGAGTAATTTTTCCGATCTCTTTTTCTTCGGCAGGATCCACCATGGCATTCACCATGGTTAACAGTCGAGCCACTTCTTTCCCGGTATCGTCCAAATACACAAATTCCATCTCAATCGTGTTCACCCGTTTGGAAGTATTATTAAGAATTGAAATAGTATGAATGGGGATTCTTCCCATTTGAAGGCTGTACGAATGTTTTGTTACAAACACTCCCTCCGCATTACGGTCCACTCTTTTCACCGCACCGCCGGACGCTTGCTGCTTTTCCATTTCCTGCCGGCGCCGGAGCACTGTTTTATACAGAACGCTTTCTTCCGGAATTTTGTCGTAGTAATATTCGGCGACTTCATATTCGCCACGGGCTAAAAATTCATCTCCTTTTCTCAGGTTGGTAGAGGCATTCTCATCGGAATCCGTGCAACCGAAGAAGACCATCAGACAGAGAATGAATGCTTTTTTCATATCGGTACCCTATTACGCAGTCGGTGATTGTTTTGGGAACGATCGGACGATGGAACAAAACGTTTCGCCCGCTTTTGTAACTTCATCAATTGTTGTGAATTTTCCAAATGAAAATCGAATTGTGGAAGCTGACGTTTTTGTATCTCGGCCCATGGCCAACAACACATGCGAAGGTTGAATACTTCCGGAGGTGCATGCCGATCCACTGGAAACAGCAATCCCCCGCAGATCCATATTCAGCATCAGTGATTCGCTTTCAACTGCATATTGGCGTGCATCCAGAGAAACGCTCAGAATATGCGGCACCGATGAAACTTCATCAGAATTAATTATGACACCCGGCAGGGACGACGTGATCATTCCAGTCAATTCTTTCCGAAACAATTGTGCAGATTCAAATACTTTTTCCCTGTACGTTTCTATTTTGTCCATCGCGGATGCAAATCCGGCAATCAATGGAATATTTTCCGTCCCAGCTCTGTTATTTCGTTCCTGCGCGCCACCGTGAAGCAATGCATCAAGCCCGGTCCCTTTCCGAATATATATTGCGCCGATCCCCTTCGGTCCATAGATCTTATGCGCCGAAACCGCAAGTAGGTTAACACCAAGTTCATCCACAC
>JALNZH010000393.1 GCA_023229405.1 Bacteroidota bacterium | reverse complement strand
ATCGAAGGAATAGTACAATTCCATATAGATATTCCGTTCATCACCGTAATACCGCGCGATATCATATCGCAAGTTCAACGGAAACTGTTGCTGTGCAAAAAGGGATGGTGCGACTAACAACAGTACCGCCATTGTGAATGTCGTTTTCATAGTGTCCCGCTAAAAGATGTAAAAAAGCGTGAGAAGATTGAGTCCAATATATAAATAGTTATAGACATTATCACCGATCGGCATCGTTGACAAATAATGTCATAATGCCGGATAACACCATGGAACAACCTCCTAGGAGTAACGCATTGATCGCTTCATTGTTCAGGAACGTGCTCATGATATATCCAAGAACTCCGGCCGCTGCGATCTGAGGAATGACGATGAAAAAATTGAATATCCCCATATAGACTCCAATTTTTTTTGGAGGGAGCGAACCCGCAAGAATCGCATACGGCATGGAGAGAATGCTTGCCCACGCCAATCCGACACCTACCATCGGTATCAACAGCATCGTCGGATCGGTAATCACGTAGAATGACGCAAGACTGATTCCACCGATCACAAGCGAGATCATGTGCACCACTTTTCTGCTGGTCCATCGTGCAATTACCGGTATTAAAAATGCTACAACAGCAGCAAAACCGTTGTATGCGGCAAATAAAACACCGACCCAATCGGCTCCTTCGTTATACAGAGCGGACGATGCATCGGCCGCTTTATAGATATGACTAGTCACTGCGCTTGTAGTATAAATCCACATACAAAAAAGTGCAAACCATGAAAAGAATTGTACAACGGCAAGCTGTTTCATTGTTTTAGGCATCTCAGCGAAACTTACTAAAATCTCTTTCAGACCGGTCAGTATTCCTTTACTCTCATTCTTTTCACGCTCGAAGGTTTCAATATCCTGCGGAGGATATTCTTTCGTACGGAAAACAGTCCATCCAACTGCACCAATGAAGGCAACACCACCGGCATAGAATGAATAGATTACCGATTGCGGTATCTCCCCCGGTGAGGCGCTGTTGCTGACTCCGAACCAGTTCGTCAACATATATGGTAGCGCCGATGCAACGATGGCACCAAGCCCAATAAAGAAACTCTGCACAACGAAACCAGTTGTTCGCTGATCCGACGGCAACAAATCTGCCACAAGCGCTCGGAACGGTTCCATGGAAATATTAATGGAAGCATCCATTATCCAGAGCATCATCGCTGCGAACCATAACACGGGTGAATTTGGCATCACAAAAAGTGCTGCGGTCGCCAACATTGCTCCGGTAAGAAAATACGGACGGCGGCGACCGAGTTTTCCCCATGTCCGGTCGCTCAAGTACCCGATAATCGGTTGAACAATCAATCCTGTTGTAGGCGCCGCAATCCAGAGAATCGGAATATCATTAATACTTGCCCCCAGTGTTTCAAAAATTCTGCTCACGTTCGCATTTTGCAGAGCAAACCCGAACTGGATCCCGAGAAATCCGAAGCTCATATTCCAGATTTGCCAAAATTGAAGACGAGGTTTTTCCATAATGATCAGAGAAGAGAAATAAATAAAGGAAATTGTGAATGACGAACAGGATATGTTCCGTATCTGAACATTATCCTTTAACGCTTCCCAGCGTCAGTCCGGAAACCAGATACTTGCTGAGCACAAGAAATAGAACCACCACCGGCACTGTTACCAACATGGATGCAGCGCCATAGAGTCCCCATTCAGTGCTCATATTTGATTCAAACGATTTTAGTCCGATCGGTAGTGTCCACAGGTTAGTATCCTGCAGAATCTGCGCTGCAACCACATACTCCGTCCAAGACGACATAAACGAGAATAGGGCCGTTATTACAAGTGCAGGCGCGGCAAGTGGCAGAACAATGATATAGAATGTTTGAAATTGACTGCAGCCGTCGATCCTTCCCGCTTCTTCCAAACTGGAAGGAATTGTATCGTAAAAACCTTTCATCTGCCAAACGCAAAACGGAAGCGCCGTAGCCGAATACATAATCATAATTCCTAAGTAACTGTTGATCAGGCCAAGATTCACGAGCATGATATACATGGGAAGCAATAGCATGGTTGCCGGGAACATTTGTGTAACAAGCATACTCTGCATCGCCGCTTTTTTCCCGATAAATTTATAGCGTGAAAATCCATATCCTGCCGTCGCCGCAAGAATGACGCCAGTGAGTGTTACTGTCGCTGTAATCAGCAGACTGTTCCACATCCAATGTAAAAAATCAGTTTTTATGAACAGTGCGGAATAATTGGAAAGTGTGGCATTGTCCGGAATGATCTCCAGCGAAGTAGACAGCAGCCGATCGGCAGGACGAAGTGAAACGGTCAGCACCTGTGAAACCGGATAAATAGAAATAATACAAAAGAGCACCAAAACAGCGTATGAAGAAAATATTCTTACGTTCTTTCGCGTTTTCCGTTCACTGATTTCACTCTTCCGGTGATTCTCCAATTTTGGAATACCCAAAATTGTGAGAAGAGAAACAAGACCAAAAGAAAATCCAAGAAGTAACCAATTCAGTTTGCTTCTGTTCTTCAATCCGGCGATGTAATAACAAAAACCAGCGGAGATTAACGATTGAATCAATATCAGTAATACAATGTTGTTCATAACAATGCTGTCTCTAAAAAGTAAAATTGTGTCTTGAAGGATCATCCTTCGACACGCAGATTATGTAAAATCGGACTTGCTTAGGATGATCATTGTGAATTTATAGTCTGATTAATTTAAGCCGACACTAGTATACTGCTTCCGTTACTTTCGTTTTCCTCATGAACACCATACTGAAGACCAAAAGAATTA
>JALNZH010000392.1 GCA_023229405.1 Bacteroidota bacterium | reverse complement strand
AAACGGTAAGATTTACTGTTGTATTTCCTGCTTTAGCGGAAACTTGTTCTATCTCACCCCGCACCCATTTCGGTATCATCACCGGTTCAAGCCATACAGAATCCGCTCCGGCGGCTTCCAATTGTCGTTTAGCCCATACAACCGCTTTTTCATATCCGGCAGACCCGCTTAATCGGTGACCAACTGAGATTGTAAGATCTTTTAACATTTCAAAGGCTGCAAGGTCCGTTAATCCTTTATTTTTTATTTGTTGTGCAACTATGGTATGTGATCCCTGTGCGGTAACAACGGATCCAAGAAGACAAATGCAAAAGAAAAGTCGTGTTTTCATTTCTTCCTTTTTTGTGTTTGTTTTTTTACACTGAAAATCAATTTTTTATATGTCGCTCTCATATCTTCTGATACAACTTTTACATCACCAAGTGTCGGCATAAAGTTTGTGTCCCCATTCCATCGAGGTACAATATGGAAATGAATATGATCGTCTATGCCCGCCCCTGCCACCCTGCCGATATTCGCCCCCATATTAAAACCATGCGGCTTCATTACCGTCGTCAAGAGTTGCTCCATCTGAGTCAGAGTTTCCATAATTTCTGTCATTGTTTCAGAATCAAGTCCGCTCATGGTAGATGCTTGTGTGTATGGAACGACCATCAGATGACCGCTATTATAGGGATAAAGATTCATCATCACAAAACAATATTTTTTCCGAAGGATCACCAGATTTTTCTCATCCTTATTTTCTCGAATAATCCGTGTGAATAACGACTCATCTTTTTTCGGTTTTTCATTCTTAAATGTGGCGATATATTGTGAGCGCCAGGGGGAAAATATTTTTTTCATTTAAGACCTCATCGTCTTTGGTGATAATAAAGTTGAAGATGGAAAGGAAATGAATGGGACAAAATATTACACGAATTTTCTCAATCGGTTTAATAAATTGGTATTCCGTAATCGCGTGTCGGCATTATTGATCGCAACGGCGAGAGCTTTTCGTTGTCCAACCAGAAATATTCTTTGTTTTGCACGTGTAATGGCAGTATAGATCAAATTCCGTTGAAGCATAATAAAGTGTGACATGGTTAATGGAATAACAACGGCATTAAACTCATTCCCTTGGCTTTTATGGATCGTTGTCGAATATGCAAGAGTAAGCTGTTCGAGATCATCGTATGAATATTCGACCTTTTTTCCATAATAGAGTACAAAAAGCATCCTTTCCTCCTTATCATAACCAATTACCTTACCGATATCGCCATTGTATACTTCCTTCTCATAATTATTCCGCAGTTGCATTACTTTATCATTCAACAGAAATTTTCTTTCGCTTCCCTGCCAACATACCGTAGCCTTACCGTTAAGAACATGCTGAAGTTTTTTATTCAACTCTTTTACGCCGCAGAGGGTGTTATTCATCGGTGAAAGCACCTGAATGTCAGTTAAAGGATCATATTGAAAATTTTGCGGCAGTACCGTCGAACACAATCCCACAATATGCGCCTGGATCTGTTCCGGAGCATCGGCATCGATAAACTGGAAGTCTTCAGCAAATTCTGGTTCACCGCCATGATTAATCGTATGCGAATTGGTAATAATCGAACTCCGCTCCGCCTGGCGGAAGATCGTATCGAGTCGAATGATCGAAAGCGATTTCGAATCAATCAAATCCCTCAACACTTGTCCCGGTCCGACGGACGGTAACTGATCAACATCCCCAACAAGCACCAGTTGCGTTTCCGGTGTGACAGCATTGAGCAGCGATGAAAACAACTGCACATCAACCATCGACACTTCATCGACAATAACGATATCCGCTTCAATGGGATCATCGCTGCACTTGCGGAATGCACCGCTATTCGGATCGAATTCCAATAAACGATGGATTGTTTTTGCTTCTCGCTCACTTACTTCGGATAATCGTTTTGCCGCTCTTCCAGTGGGAGCACAGAGAACATATTTCATCCCCAATTCATCGGCAAGTTCTATCATGCCGTTCACGCAAAGTGTTTTTCCGGTTCCCGGCCCCCCCGTAAGAATCGTCACCGGATGCAGTACCGCGCTTACAACTGCCAGCCGTTGCTTTTCATCAAATTCTAATCCGTGACGGCGTTCCACATGCTTTAGCGCTGAATAGAGTTTTTTCTGATCCAGCGGCCGTTCGCCCTTATGCAACAGATGCAATATCTTCCTCGCCGATTGTTCTTCAGCTTCATACAACTTTAACGGAAAGATCGAATCTCCTTCGGCAATAAGATATCCGGATTCCACAGCGGAGGCGATAGCTCGGCTCACTTTTGTTTCATCAACAAATAACAATCCCGCTGCCCGTTCGCTTAACTCTTCATTCGGCAGATAACAGTGTCCTCCTGCCCGACACGCATCATCTAGTACAAAACGGACTCCAGCAGTCAACCGATAGATACTCTCTTCTTTTACTCCCATCTTTTTCGCAATCTCATCGGCAGTTTGAAAACCGATTCCTGAAACATCATCGATGATTTGGTACGGATTCGTCCTCAGAACTTCGCCGACCATTTTCCCGTATGTTTTGTACAGACGAATGGATGTGCCGGTCGGAATTCCGTAGGATTTCAGGAAGACCATCGTCTCCTGCATTTCTTTCATCGCAATAAGCGCAATACTGATTGCGGCATATTTTTTTCGTCCGATCCCTTCAACCTGCATCAACCGTTCGGGATGGTTATTGAGCACATCAAGTGTTTGTTTCCCAAATTTGACAACGATCCGCTCGGCCAGCGACGGTCCGATTCCTTTAATCAATCCGGACGAAAGATACTGTTCAATGCCTACT
>JALNZH010000086.1 GCA_023229405.1 Bacteroidota bacterium | reverse complement strand
GAGCGAGATACGTTTCTTTTCCTGATCGAAATCGAGCACCACCACGTTCACAGTCTGGTCGAGTTTCACCACTTCGGAAGGATGGTTGATACGGCCCCATGAGAGGTCGGTAATATGAACGAGACCGTCCACACCGCCGAGATCGATGAACACACCGAAGTCGGAGATGGCTTTGACAATACCTTCCAGGATTTGACCTTTTTCAAGGCCAGAGAGGATGGCTTTGCGCTGGTCTGCAAGTTCTTCTTCAACAAGAATCTTATGGCTGACGACGATATTTTCTGATGGGTGGTTCACTTTTACCACGCGGAAATCCATATCGCGACCCAACAGTGCATCAAAGTCGCGCACGGGGCGGACGTCGATTTGCGAACCGGGAAGGAATGCATCAATGCCCATCACATCCACAACCAAACCGCCTTTAATGCGGCGAATGATTTTACCCTGAACAACGTCGCCATTGGTATAGGACTTGGTAACTTTTTCCCAGACGCGCATGAAGTCGGCACGTTTGCGGGAAAGAACCATTTGTCCGTCTTTATCTTCGATGCTCTCGAGAAATACTTCGACTTCATCGCCGATTTTCAATTCTTTAATGTTCGGGAATTCGCCGATCGGAACAGTACCTTCGGATTTAAAACCGATATCCAGCACCACATCGTTATGGCTGATGAATACAATTCTCCCTTTGACTATTTCACCCTGAGTAATTTTTCCCAGCGTTCCTTCGTACATCTCCATCAACTGCTTCATTTCCTCGTCGGAATAGGGCTTCTCGTCGATGAGTACATCTATTTCTTCATTTTGTGACATTACATGTCTCCATGTTCCCTGCACCGCGGTGAGCTGCTGCACGGGAACCAGATCGTTATTTCGCGAATTGTCAGATGGTCATCAAATTCCGACGCAACACTTAAATAACGATCGCATTACTGATTAGTGTATGATTTAGTTTATTGTGGATGACCTGAAACAATTTTTTTTAGTACTATTGTTAATATTTCGATTCAATTTCTTTTTTTACCCGCTCCATCAGCCATTGCGGTGTGGAGGTGGCGCCGCTAATGCCAACCGTTGCCGCTCCGACAAACCATTCATTTTTTAATTCCGATTCATTCTCCACAAAATAGGTTTTCGCATTTTCAGACTTTGCAATTTCATACAGCACTTTGCCGTTCGAGCTCATTTTTCCGGCAACAAAAATCATCACATCATTGCTTTTGGAAAACTCGCGCAATTTTTTATCCCTGCCGCTGACCTGTCCGCAAATCGTATCTTTCGCGTGAAAATCTATCGCCATCTCTTCAAACGTACCGATTTCAAATTCCGCCATAATTCGTTCTTTCATTGCATCGCGGATGGCGTAAAATGTTTCTTTATCCATCGTTGTCTGCGAAAACAGTACCGTTTTTTTTGTGAAGTCAAGCTTTTCGATCTCCACAACAGATTTGATCACGATGGCAGTGCCGTTCGTATGTCCTACCAATCCGATTATTTCGGCGTGGTCCTTTTTCCCAAAAATCACAATCTGATACTGTTTATCGTAAAATTTTCTAATCCGTTCCTGTACTTTAGTCACCACCGGACAGGTCGCATCGATCACGTCGATACCCCACTCCTTCATTTTTCTGAAGGTCTCCGGCGGTTCTCCGTGCGCGCGGATCAGCACTTTTGCATCTTTCAAGTTCGGCAGATCAGCATGTCGTATCGTGTGCAATCCTTGTGCTTCTAATCGTTCAATCTCTACCGGATTGTGAATGATTTCGCCGAGCGAATATAATTTCCCCGATTCGCCGAGTTCCTGCTCTGCAATATCCACAGTCCGCACTACGCCCCAGCAAAATCCAGAATTGTTGTCGACTGTTACTTTCATTATTTGATCTACTCTCGTTTTATCGATTATTGCGGAGCATTGATAATCGTGTTCGCTTTCGATACGATAAACTCCACCTGTTGTTCGATCGACATGTGTGTGGTATCCACTTCAATCGCATCGTCCGCCTTGCAGAGCGGACTCACTTCACGTTCCGAATCAATCTTGTCACGCTCAAGAATCTCTTGTTCTAGTACATCGAGAGAAACCGTAACGCCTCGTTCTTCCAATTCCTTCTTTCGTCTGATGGCACGTTCCCGTGCATCCGCGCGCATAAATATTTTCAACTGCGCATCCGGAAATACCACTGTCCCGATGTCTCTACCTTCGAGCACAATTCCTCCGTCGCAACCCATTGCTCTCTGCTCTTTTACCATTAGCGTCCGTACAGCAGGGACTGTGCTGACAGGACTGACCATGTTTGTCACATCCGGCAGACGAATTTCATCGTTCACTTCGTTTCCGTCCAACACAACACATACTTTCCCGTTCGAAGAAACCAGACGCACGGTTGTGTCTTTTGCCATGGCGGCCACTTTCTCAGTATCTGTCGGACGGATATTCATGCGGAGAACTTTTAATGCCATCGCACGATACATGGCGCCAGTATCGATATGCAAATATCCCAGTGAAGCAGCGACTTGTTTCGCTGTTGTACTTTTCCCCGAAGCGGCGGGTCCGTCGATCGCAATAATTATTCTCTTCAAAACTCACTTTTTTTGACTTACATTGAATTTAAATATACTCAAAATTGAATTCTCATCCAAAAAAATTCTGGTCAACATGCAGAAGCTGACACACGAAGAAATATCAAAAAACCGTAAGAAACTGGAGGAATTTCCGTCCATACAACGCAATCCGATTTATGCCATGGCAGACAATATCCGGAGCCTGTATAACGTCGGCTCGATCTTCCGCAGTTCAGATGGAGCACTGGTAGAAAAACTGTTTTTGACCGGATTTACCCCCCATCCCCCTCGAAAAGAGATCGATAAAACTGCGCTCGGTGCAACAAATACAGTCCCGTGGGAATATCACAAAGATCCATTATCTGCCGTTACATATCTAAAAAAAGAAATGGTTAAGATTTGTGTGCTGGAATTAACAACGAAGAGTGTCCCGTATTACGATCTGACGAAGGAAAATTTCCCGTTATGTCTTGTCTTCGGAAATGAGATTACCGGAGTATCAAAAGATGTGATAGAACAGGCGGATATGGCAATCGAAATTCCGATGTTCGGCAACAAACAGTCACTTAATGTCGCTGTGGCATACGGGATCGTGCTGTACGACTGCCTGAGGATACTTCATCATCGGAGGCAAGGGTGAAAAAATCAGTCTTCTCTAACGTATGAATGCGGATGACACCGGCACGGACGAGTGTTGTTAATATCCGCGATGCGCGCCGCATTGAGACATTAATGAAATTCGAATATTCCGTCACCGTTATCCGCGGGTGCAGTTCCAGGAAGTCGAACAATCTTTTTTCATTTTCTCCGATCATGAGAACCAACGGTGGCTTTTCAGGACGCTCATCGCGTAGCACTTTCACCACTTCCTTGCTTGCAATCACCGTATTGTCGTTCACGCGGATAAACACCTGTTGTCCGCCATCTTCATCCACAACATAATGCGGTTTTTCGGCGCTCTCTTCAATCGTTACAACAATCACATCCCGTCTATTGAACGGAACGATGTTGATGGACATCGGAATGGGGGGATTACACAAGGATTTTGCCGATGCTTCGATCAGATCTTGTTCAGACTTTTCACTCTCCACACCGACGATCGAACCGTCATCATCCACACCGAAGAGAATGACTCCACCTTTTGTATTCGCAAAAGACGAAAGTGTTTTGGCGATTTTTTTCGGTGAGGAAACTTTTCGTTTAAACTCGATTTCGAAACCTTCGCCCTCTTCAATCAGACGTTTTACATCATGGATGTTCACTTACATCCCCCGTGCGGACATTCGGCTAAGGATTATGGAAGATCGGCGTGAAACATACCGCGTCATATTATTGGGCTGATGTTTACGAGGACTGGGAATAACAGCAGCCATTTGCGCAGCTTCAGCTCTCGTTAACTGTGATGCAGATTTTCCAAAATATTTTTTCGCGGCCGCTTCCGCGCCGAACACACCGTTTCCCCACTCAATCACATTTAAATATATTTCCAGGATGCGTCGTTTAGAGAGTGTCCGTTCCATTCTGAGTGTAATTATCAGTTCCTTTAGTTTACGGACCGGATCTTTGGAAGTAGAAAGATATAAATTCTTCGACAGTTGCTGTGAGATCGTACTGCCTCCACGCGCCGCTTTCCCCTTTTCAAAATTTTTTTCAATGGATTCTCCCAGTTCGTACCAATCAATTCCTTCATGCTCATAGAACATTCCGTCCTCGGAAACGATTACCGCATTGATAAGATGACGGGAAATGCGGGAGAGCGGAACCCATTGCTTTTGTATCGTCAGTGTTTTTTCCGCATCGGCTGCTTCCTGTTCGCGCTGTTCCATCATTGCGGTTTTTGAGGGATTATTTTTTCTCAATGATTGGAGACTGTTGTTCGGAAGAGTGAGATATTGCAGAAAAAGAATACCGAAAACTGTTGCGATACACGCCCGAAGTTTGTTTTTTTTGATCCACTGAATACTACCGGCGGTGAATTGTTTCGCCAGTGCGATATGGAGTTCTGAAATGATCATATTACCGAGCGTGCGATTGTGTGTCCAGATAGCTTTGCAGAAGTATTGCCGCAGCCACTTCGTCCACTTTCCCTTTGTTGTTTTGACGCTGCTTTTTCTTAGCACCCATTGTAATTATAGAACGTTGCGCCATTACGGATGTAAACCGTTCATCAAGCATAATAATTTCCACTGAGGTCTTCGTCTTGAGACGTTTGACGAACTCGCCCACTTCCTCCGCTTTCGTACTTACTTCTCCGCGTAAATTTAATGGATTCCCGACGATAATCTTTTCGACTGCCTGCTCTTCAATGATTGCTGTGATACGATCCAAACAATCCGCATTGTTGGCGAGCGTGGTGAATCCCTGCGCAATTATTTTCAGCGGATCACTGACCGAAACGCCGATACGAACTGTGCCGTAATCCAATCCCATATACCTAGTGTACAGATTATTCGTCAAACCGTTCCACTTTCGAAATATTTTTCACTCGTTTCAAGCGTTCAATAATGCCGTTGAGATGTGCAATATCTTTTACATACAGGATAAATTGTCCATCAAAAAAGGAGTCTTTCGTATTCACGGTAACACCGCGAATGTTGGTGTTATTGAAGTTCGAAATAGCATTGGTTACGTCGTTCAACAATCCGCTTCGGTCCGTACCGGAAATTCTGATTCCCGCAATAAAATCTCCAGCACCGGAATCCGGCCAGGAAACTCTTACAATCCGTTCTTCTCCGTTATTGAGCATGGACTGAACATTTCTGCAATTCTTCCGGTGAATCTTGATTCCTTCACCCGTCGTCACATATCCAACAATATCATCACCGGGAATTGGGCTACAGCATTTTGCGTACGTATACAGCATATCCCCTTTTGTACCGAAGATAGAAATGCCGGTTGTGAGGTTTCGTGCTGTATCGACAAATTTGTTGAACATGGAGGTAGAATCCTCCACTTTCGCCACACCTTCACTGCGCAGGCTCGTATCGGTCAATTCATTGATCACTACATCCGCATCGACCTCATCGTTTTTAATGGCAAGGTAGAACAGTTGTAGATTATCATACCGTTTGGTGTGAACGTATTTCGTCAGGTCATCATCGTTGATGTGCAGTTTCGCCTTCTTCGCTTTTTTATCCCAAATCTCCTTCCCTTCATCAATCAGTTTTCGTTCTTCTTCCTTAATGTACCGGCGAATATGCGCTTTCGCTTTATGCGTAATGGCAAATTTTTCCCAGTCGAAGTTCGGCTTTTGTTTTTTGGACGTGATCACTTCCACTTGGTCGCCGCTACGGAGAATGGTATTCAGCGGAACAATTCTTCCGTTAACTTTTGCACCGATTGTATGAAATCCAACATCCGAATGGATTTCGAACGCAAAATCAATCGCCGTCGCACCTTTGGGAAGAATCTTCAAATCCCCTTTTGGAGTAAAAACATAAATTTCATCCTGATACAAATTTAACTTAAAGCTTTCAATCAATTCTTTCGGAGAGACACTTTCATCCGCCTGTTTTTGATCGAACATTTCCCGCACCCAGTTGATCCAGTTCTCCAACTCTTTATCCAGCGGCGCTTGCGATCCGTTTTCCTTGTAATACCAATGGGCGGCAACACCGCGTTCGGCGATTTCATGCATCTGACGCGTGCGGATCTGCACTTCTACCATCTTTCCTTCAGGTCCGACAACCGTCGTATGGAGTGATTGGTATCCGTTCTTTTTCGGGATGGAGATATAGTTTTTAAATCGTTCAGGAATCGGTTTATATATTTCGGAGATAATTCCGTAGACAGTAAAGCATTCATTATTATCCGGCGTAAGCAGAATAATGCGCACGGCAAACATGTCGTAGATCTCTTCCAGCGGTTTGTTCCGCTTCACCATTTTATTATAAATGCTGTAGAGATGTTTCGGCCGGCCTTCAATCTCGAACTTTAAATTACTTTGTCGCAGACGTGTTTCTACCGGGACAATAAATTTACGGATATAATGTTCCCGCTCACGTCGTTTTGAATTTAAGCCATGTGCAATATCTTCGTACTCTTTTCGGTGGATGTGTTTGAAAGCAAGATCTTCCAATTCCCATTTGATCTTTGCAAGACCGAACCGGTGTGCGAATGGAGCGTAAATGTCTAGCGTTTCTTTGGCGATTCTTTGCTGCTTTTCGGGGGGAAGATATTCCAGCGTGCGCATGTTGTGCAGTCGGTCCGCAAATTTAATGATCATCACACGGATATCGTTCACCATGGAAAGAAGCAGTTTCCGATAATTTTCTGCCTGCGTGATCTCATGACTGTCGAAAATATTACTGATCTTCGTCGCACCATCCACAATTTCAGCAATCGTATCCCCGAATTCCTTCCTGATGATATCGATATCGATGTCCGTATCTTCCACCACATCATGCAATAGTGCGGATGCAACCGAGACATCGTCAAGCGCAATCTCTTTCGCCACAACCATCGCTACTTCGAAGGGATGACCGAAATACGGCTCGCCGGAACTTCGCAGGTCATGTTTATGCGCCTCTACGCTCATCTCGAACGCTCGAGTAATCAAGTCGTCGTTGACAACGTGGAGATTCTTATGACAGACCGCTAGCAAATCGTCCAGCTTTTTTTTATGTTTCGCTAAGAGCATCGTTATTCAATCGTTTCCAGCAGATCTTCCGCTTGAGTGATCTTCTTCCGAAGGTCACCTTTCGTTTTTCCTATATATTTTTTCAGCGCCAACACCAGCTGTAATTCAGTTCTGGCAGTTGTCGTATCTTTTTTCCCAATTGCAAACCGGGCGAGTTTCAACCGACAGACCGCTTCAGTATAGTGATTAGTCACCTGAGCGTTCATTGTGCTGTTCAACAGTTTCCGGACGGTTTCGATCATTTCCGCTGGTTTGTTCCATTGTTCATACACTGTCATCAAATTCCAGAGAAAAAGCCGGTTCTCCGGATATTCTTTCAGCATAATCAATCCATAACGCTCTGCATCGGCATATTGTTTCTCTTCAGTAAAGATAACCATCAAATTGTGCGAAGCAAGATGTTTTTCGTACGGATGGGAAAATGATTCTATAATCAAATCAATTCCTTCGTTTGTTTTATCGGGAATGAACGGAATCCAGGCGAGTTTGCTTCTCCAATAATAAAATGATCCGAGGATATTTTTTGCTTCAACGAACTTCGGATCTGCCTCTAAACATTTTTCCAACGTATTGCCTGCCGATAATCCGAAATAAATTCCCGAAGCGAGATTACCATTTTCCGATTTCGTGTACGCACGGAACGCTTCTGAACTTCCAGAGTAGTAATAGCCGAACGCTTTCGTTTTCGGATCGTCGATGAACGGTTCCGAAAGCATCTCGGCAATATTCAACAGCGAATCATACCGTTTCTCGTTAAAAAAATCTCCGTAGTCGGTATTTTTCGCCTGAAGCATTCCCGCTAAATAAAGATATCCTGCGGGATGTTTCGGAAATTCGGTAATACATGTTTGAAATGATTGTTCTGCTTCACGGTACTCCTGACGGAGGGTTAAATCAATGCCTAGTAACAGCAAACTATGCTGTCGCGTATCTTCAAGAAGTTGCGAATGCAGAAATACTGAAGGACAAACAATCAGGTTGAAGAGCAGAAAACCAATGTTCAACGGTCTGGTCATTCCGTTCCGAACACTCTGTCCCCTGCATCGCCGAGACCGGGAAGAATGTATCCGCTGTTATTTAATCCGCGATCAACAACGGCGCAGAAAATATCAACATCCGGATGACTTTTTTGAATAATTTTCACCCCTGCGGGAGATGCGACCAGGCACACAAAACGGATGTTGTTCGCTCCCTTATTTTTTAGAAAGGTCAGAGCAGCTTTTGCACTGCCGCCAGTGGCAAGCATGGGGTCGATCAACAGTACAAGGCTGTTGGAAAGTGTTTTCGGAAATTTTGAATAATAATCGATCGGTTCCAAAGTCTCTTCATCACGGTATAAACCCACGTGACCGACCTTTGCTTCCGGCAGTACATTCATAAATCCTTCCACCATCCCCAATCCTGCACGAAGTATCGGCACGATGACGATATGATCTTTCAACCGGTGTCCGTTTGTTTGTTCAAGCGGAGTGTCGAGTGTATATTCCTGAAGAGAAAAATTGTGAGTCACTTCGAATGCCATCATTCCGGCAATACGATTTAACACAGCACGGAACTGATGGTTCGGAGTGTTCTTATCGCGAAGGATGGAGACATCGCGCTGAACGAGAGGATGATCGATAACGGTAAGCGTGCTCATACAAACTCCGTTGAGAAATTATTTTCGTTTTTTCTTGAAGACCAGTGTCAACGGAACTCCAATAAAACCATAATGATGCCGGATTCTGTTCCGCAAATATCCTTTGTATTGTTCGGAAACCATATCCGGTTCGTTCGCAAAAAATGCAAACACTGGCGGCGAGGTCTTCACCTGCGTAACGTAATTCAGTTTGATATCCTTCCCCGTTTTGGTTGAGGGGGGATAACGTTTAATATCGGCGAGGAGTGTGTCGTTTAACGAACTGGTTGGAATTCTCATCGCACGATTCGTGTGAACCGTTTTAGCCAGATCGATCAGTTTAGGTAGCCGCTGTTTAGTTTTCGCCGAAACGAACAATACTGGAATATAATCATACTGTCGTAATTTTTGACGCAGCGCTTCTTCATACCGGATAATCGAATTCGTATCTTTCCCTTCTACGGCATCCCACTTATTAATCCCCAAAACAACACCAATATTTTTCTCCGCTGCTGTTTGCACGATACGAAAATCCTGTTTTTCTAAAGGAATGCTTGCATCGAACAAAATAATCGCCAGGTTGCAACGATCAATTGCTTTCAGTGTCCTTAACGTGGAGTAAAAATCGACATTCTGACGGATCTTACTTTTCCGCATCAATCCGGCGGTATCCACCAACAGCACTTCTTCACCATTCAGTTTATAGACAGAATCGATCGCATCGCGTGTTGTGCCGGCAATCGGCGTGACGATGGAACGTTCTTTGCCGATCAGCGCATTCACCATGGATGATTTCCCCACGTTCGGTTTGCCGATGATGGCAATCCGCATCTGCGAATCTTCCTTTTTATCGTCCAGATCGATAGTGAATCCCTGCGTGAGCACATCAAGAAAGTCACCGATTTTTCTTCCGCCTAATGCGCCGATGGTATACGGTTCTCCGAGGCCAAGCGAATGAAACTGCGCCGAATTTGTTTCTTCTTTTCCCGAATCCACTTTATTCACAACCAGAATTACTTTTTTATTCTCTTTGCGGAGAATATTTGCCAATTCTTTATCGATGTAGTTCAATCCCTCTTTTCCGTCCACCACAAAAACTATCTTGTCTGATTCTTCGATGGCGATTTGTGTTTGTTCGCGGATTGCTTTTTCGAATACTTCATCGGAATCCGGAACAAATCCGCCAGTATCGATCACCGTAAATGGCTTCCCGACCCACTCTGCCTCGGCATAATGACGGTCCCGAGTAATGCCAGGAGCATCATCAACGATAGCGGTTTGCATGCCAATCAGGCGGTTAAAAAATGTGGATTTGCCGACGTTTGGTCGTCCGACGATTGCTACGATAGGTTTTGACATTTTTTCTTTCTCTTTGCACTAAAATACGAAATATAAAGCACAAAAAAAATCCCGTCCTGAGCGTATCAGAACGGGATATCATGACAGTGTGTAAGAATCTCTTATTTCATTAGCATTAACTTCCGAATTTCATTTCGATTCGGAGTCCGCAACGAGTAAAAATAAACACCGCTGGACAATGTAGAACCGTCGAATTGTACAGTATGCAGTCTGTTCGGTTCAATACTACCTTTGACGAGTACAGCAACTTCTTGTCCGATCAAATTAAACACTTTAATCTCGACATGTTGCCGCTCTTTCACCGCATACGTAAATGTGGTTGAAGGATTGAAAGGATTTGGGTAATTCTGCGATAGTGCAAAATCGTCTTCGGATAAACCGACAGTTGCTTCACTCTGTTGACTGTATTCGAACTTTCCGTCTCTGTCGATCTGTTTTAAACGATAGAGGTATTTTCCCGGCAACAACCATTTTTCGGAATAGGAATATTCATGAGGAGTACTAGACGTTCCGTGCCCATCAAGAAAAGCAACTTTCGTCCACTGCGCATGTTGTTTCCGTTCAATTTCAAAACCAGCATTATTTGTTTCTGTGGCGGTGTTCCATTTCAGTTCAATTGTTTTTCCTTTCCCGCGTGCAACAAAATTTGTTAATTGTACCGGCAATTGATAATTACTGCCGCTATTATTATTCAGATTAATTGTCATCATATCGGCATCTGCATGCGTCGGTGATGCAATTGTTGTTGTCAACACATAAAATTCATCGTTACCATTATACGCTGTCAAAACAGCATCGGGAATTATTGCCGTATACGATGTTCCACTTCCTGATGCTTCAACAAAAGTTGATGTACTCCAGCCATCGGTGGTATATCTCACAAATATTTTTTCTTCACCAGATTTGGATGAACTGATAGTAATGGTAACTGTCCCATTATTACCTGTACCGCGTGTAGAAAAGTTATTGGAAACACTTGTAATGGTTACTGGTTGGTTTGAAGTTTCCAAAACAAAAGCATCAGAATTGGATGAAGTATTAACATCTTTAAAAATTATAGTATAATATTTCCCCGATGTGATCGAGAAAAAACCAGCAGATCCATTTCCATCACCATAATCAAAAACAGTTCCTCTTGAATTGTTATTGACTGTTAAACCACTGCTCCAAACATTTGAACCGCCTGGGGAGTTAAAATCACCACCATCTGAATTTGTTGATTGATTATAAAATTTATAATAATTGTCCATTGTACTACCAGCTTGGAATGTAAAAATCCAATTAGGTTCACCCAAAGATCGATATGTACCAGAGATTCCTGTCCCTGACCAATTATTTGTATTATTATGATACAAATATGGCGTAGAATTTTGTGAGAATGATTGAATTGAAAGAAATACGAAAAGAAGAATTGTTTTAGGAAACATTTTCATTATATCACCCACTAATTTTATATGGAAGCGTTTTTCACAAAGAAATTTAGCGCCTAATACCTTTGAAAGCAAGAGCCCAAAATCATGTTTTTGAAAAATCTAATGATTCAAAAAATCGGAGACAATCGATGCCATTTGCTCAAATTCTATGAGAAAAGCATCATGTCCATAAGGAGAGGATATTTCGTAGTATGTGGAATTTGAAATGGAAGCGGCAATTTGGCGCTGTTCTGAAGCGGGATATAAAATGTCGGAATCGATCCCTACCGTTAACACCGGCATTGTAATCGATTTTAAAACTTCTTCCACACTCCCCCGTTCGTAAGAAATATCATGCAGGTCCATTGCGCGGGTAATGTAGATGTACGTATTGGCGTCAAATCGGTGAACCAATTTTATGCCTTGATAGCGGAGGTAACTTTCTACCTGAAACAAATTTGCGGCGTCAAACCGCGCCGTAGTATTGTTTTCATCATTTTTTTGGCGGTCACGAAAAAAACGTTGAGCGAATTCCCGCTCACTGCGGTAGGACATCATTGCAATTTGCCGCGCAAGTGAAAACCCTTTTTCGGGTTGACCGGTAGAATAATAATCACCATTCTTCCAATCGGGATCGTTCATGATCGCCTGACGGGCAAGATCGTTTAATCC
>JALNZH010000242.1 GCA_023229405.1 Bacteroidota bacterium | reverse complement strand
ACAGCCCAGGGAGAATGCTGCGACGAGGTGGCAATGGGAATAAGCGAATCCACCAGTTCAGGAAACATCACTCCCCATTCCAACACCTGCATACCACCGAGCGAACCGCCGATGATTGTTTTGATTTTTTTAACGCCCAGTTGTGTGATTAATTCTTTTTGCACACGTACCATATCCCGTACGGTCATTTGCGGAAAGGAAAGTCCGTACGGTTTGCCTGTTTTTGGATCTGTCGAAACAGAACCGGTGGTGCCATAACAGCCTCCCAAAAAATTGGAACTGATTACAAAATATTTCGATGTATCGAGCGGCTTTCCTTCACCGATAAATGTATCCCACCATCCAATCGTTTTCAGATCTTCGGACGAATATCCAGCAGCATGTGCGCTGCCTGTCAAGGCATGACAGACAACGATGGCGTTGTCACCGGCTGTATTTAATTGACCGTATGTTTCATACGCAACAGTAATTGGACTTACCTCAACGCCGCAATCCAAATGCAATGGATGCTGTGCGTTGAACAATTGAACGAATTGTGTAGTGACGATATGCAGAGTTTTTGTTATCATGTAATTAAAACCTTCCAGGTAAAAAAAAATCTGAAAAGGTCAAAACTTCTCATAAATTGCAAAAAAGTAGTCCGGGAGATACTCTCCCGGACAGAAATTTTTGCGACAATTCAACTGTCGTAAAATATACTTTAAATGGTTTCAAGACCGTTACACTGTGACTGAATCAATCTGCCGAACTGCACGAAGCGCTTCATCAAAATCTTCGATGATGTCTTCGATATGTTCGATACCGACTGACACACGGATCAGATCCGGAGTTACACCGGAAAGAAGTTGTTCTTCCTGACCCAATTGTTCGTGTGTTGTTGACGAAGGATGAATCACCAGAGTTTTTGCATCTCCCACGTTCGCCAGCAAGCTAGAGAGCTGAACGTTATTGATGAATGTTTTCCCTGCTTCCGATCCCCCTTTAATTCCGAACACCACAACAGAACCGAACAATCCGTTTCGGAGGTACTTCTTCGCGTTAGCATGCTGCGGATGATCGCTCAATCCGGGATATGAAACCCATTCCACAAGCGGATGCCGTTCCAGCCAATGCGCCAGCTTCAATGCATTCTCATTATGACGCTCTACACGCAAGGAAAGAGTTTCGAGTCCCTGCAGCAGCAGGAATGAATTAAACGGGCTGATTGCTGCGCCAATATCGCGCAAACCATCCACACGCGCTTTAATAGCAAAAGCAATATTCCCGAAAGGACCAGGAGTACCGAAGACATCCCAAAATTTTAAACCATGATATCCGGGACTCGGTTCAGTAAAGAGCGGAAACTTACCGTTTCCCCAATTGAATTTTCCTGAATCGACGACCACACCACCAATCGACGTTCCATGTCCGCCGATCCATTTAGTCGCGGAGTGTGTAATGATATCCGCCCCAAAATCGAATGGGCGGGCAAGATAACCTCCTGCACCGAAGGTGTTATCCACAATCAGTGGAATTCCATTATCGTGTGCCACTTTTGCAATTGCTTCGATATCGGGAATATTAAGTCGTGGGTTGCCGATGGTTTCAATATAGATCGCTTTTGTTTTCGAATCGATCAGTTTCTTAAACTCTTCAACATTATCCCCGTCAACAAATTTCACGTTGATTCCCAACCGCGGCAGAGTCACTTTGAATTGATTATACGTTCCGCCATACAAATTACTGGTGGAAATGATATTATCGCCAACTTGAGCAATAGTTTGAACGGCCAAAAATTGCGCTGCCTGTCCGGATGCGGTAGCAACAGCTGCAACGCCCCCTTCCAGTGCGGCAATTCTTTCTTCAAACACTGCCGTGGTCGGATTCATAATACGCGTGTAAATGTTGCCGAATTCCTTCAGTCCAAACAAATTAGCAGCATGACTCGCATTATCGAACACGTACGAAGTAGTTTGATAAATCGGTACGGCGCGCGATTTTGTGGTCGGATCGACAGTTTGGCCCGCATGTAATTGTAATGTTTCAAAACGATAGTCGCGTTTTTTTCCATTGGTCGTAGACATAATTCATTCCTCGATAAAATTTGATATACATACACTGATCCACTATGGAGCAGCGAAAATGATACAGCACGAGTTAGGGGGTATATGTTAGCGACAACAGAGAAAATTACCGTCGAAATACGACGAGGAATGTTCCAGAACGGGACGAGATGCGTAGAAAAGATGTAAGTTGGTAATATTCATTTTTTGTAACCTTGGTAAGGTCTTCCATCAAAACCCTGTCCCTTTCATAAGGGAACACATGGGTTTAAACGAAAAAACCTCTTTTAGAAAAGAACTAAAAGAGGTTAAGAAAAAACTCAGGCTTTTAGTTCATCTTTATTCTCTTTTCAGAGATTCTGAAATTAGCACCTGACACAACGCTGTTTGAGTCGCCGGTTGCTGTGGAATCATCGGGTCAGTCCCTCATCCACTCTTGATGAATTGTAGTATTGTTGTAAAAGAACTGTATGTAATATAACAAAAATATTTCTCCTGTCAATAGATTGCCGATATTTTTTTTATTTCTTTTTTTACATTCATACAGCTGTGTGAATGACCATTAATTCCCACCCTTCAATCACGTTATATCATCTCTGAAAAATATTTTTATATTGGTACAGTAACGGAAACACAATGAAGCACATAGACGGAGCACGGTACAACGTTGCAAAATAATGGAAGCTGAAAATAGATACAAAAAACTTGTAAATTACCTTACCGACTACATCTACACGGTGAAAATAAAAAACAATACTGCAATCGGCACCTATCATGGTCCTGGTTGTGTTGCTATTACCGGATATACTCCGGACGATTATCTAAAAGACAGCGATTTGTGGTACCGGATGATTCATCCGAAGGATCGTGAGAATGTTCTTCGTCAAGCGCAGCTCGCGCTGATAGGCGAAGAATGCGAACCGGTGGAACATCGAATTATTCATCAGGACGGAACGACTCGATGGATTAAAAATAAAATTGTCATCACGAAAAATGATACGGGACAACCAGTTTCATACGACGGACTGATTAACGATATTACCGCATTAAAAAGAGCTGAAACAGCAGCGGCGCACCGCAGCCGTCAGTTGCGACAAGCTGAAAAAATGGCTTCCCTCGGCACATTAGTTGCCGGCATTGCCCATGAAGTGAACAATCCGAACAATTTTCTGATGTTGAACGCCCTCCTCTTCACTAAAATGTGGAAAGATGCTTTACCGATTCTAGATGAATATTCACAAACAAACGGTGAGTTTTGTCTTGCAGGAATTCCATACAGCGAATGTAAGGATAAGATTGCACAATCGTTGGACGGTATTGTGAAAGGATCGGAACGTATTTCAACGATTACCAAACGATTAACGGAATACGCAAAACTGGACAGCGACTCGCTGAACGAAACGGTGGACATAAACAGCGTTATTGAGATGTCCGTAGCAATTACCGGCACGCTGATTAAACAATCCACTTCCAATTTTACGATGAATCTTGCCACATTTCTACCAAGAATCCGGGGAAATGCCCAGCAGCTGGAACAGGTAGTGGTCAATCTGATCACCAACGCATGCCAATCGCTTCAGGATACTTTTTCCGAAATTAAAATTACTACAGCATATGATGCTGAACGGAATCGCATCCGCATCTCCATTGAAGACCATGGAATCGGCATCAAAGAAAGCGATATCAACTTTATCATGGATCCGTTCTTTACCACAAAACGGAACTCCGGTGGCACCGGATTGGGACTTTCCGTTTCGTATGCGATCGTAAAAAATCATAACGGCATGCTGACATTTAAAAGTGAAGAGCACAAAGGAACAACTGCACGGATTTTACTGCCGGTCCCACGGGAACTTGAGAGTTTAAAACAACCGATACCATGACAACAAAACAGTACCCGGTCCATCCAATTTTGCTGGTCGACGACGAAGAACACTTTTTATTAAGTGTTGAGCTGACCCTGCGATCGCACGGATTTAACAATATCAATTCCTGTTCGGATAGCAGCCGCGTGATGAAACTGCTGACACAGCAAAAATATTCGCTGATCGCGCTCGATATTAATATGCCGAATATTTCCGGATTGGAACTGCTGGTGTTGATTGCCGCGCATCATCCGGACATTCCCATTATTATGTTGACAGCGGTTAATGATATTGAAAGCGCCGTCCTTTGTATGAAAGAAGGGGCATTCGATTTTATTGTTAAACCCGTCTCGAATGCGAAACTGGTGACGACGGTTAAACACGGCATCGAACTAGCAGAAATTAAAAATGAGAATGAACTCTTAAAACGTTCGTTGTTCCGAGACGCGGTCGAATACCCAGAATATTTTAGTGACATTGTTACACGAAGCAATTCCCTTCTTTCCATCTTTAAGTATATCGAAGCCGTGGCAATCACCAATCTTCCAATTCTGATCACCGGCGAAACCGGTACGGGAAAAGAATTGTTTGCACGCGCCATTCACAACGCAAGCGGACGCAAGGGTGAATTGGTTTCTGTAAATGTTGCGGGACTCGACGATACGCTTTTTTCTGATACATTGTTCGGTCATAAAAAAGGGGCGTATACCGGCGCCGATACAGAACGGAAAGGATTAATCGAAAAGGCTGAAAATGGGACGCTCTTCCTAGACGAAATTGGAGATCTGGGAATAGAAACGCAGATTAAATTATTACGTCTGTTGCAGGACGGTCAATATTACCCTTTGGGTTCCGATACTTCCAAACGATTTAATGCCCGCATTATTGTTGCAACACACCGAAACATTAAGGCGATGCAGGAGCAAAACACATTCCGGCAGGATTTGTATTATCGCTTAAAATCGCATCACGTTCATATCCCACCATTGAGAGAACGAAAATCTGATGTACCGCTTTTGACCGATCATTTTATTTTAAAAGCGTCCGCTCAACTAAACAAAAAACAACCCCGCCCACCAAAGGAGCTATATACTTTGCTGAACAATTATTCATTCCCCGGAAATGTCCGGGAATTGGAAGGATTAATTTTTGATGCTGTCAGTCAGCATAATGCAGGCATTTTGTCGTTGGAACCGATTCGGAAATCAATTTCTCAGGTAGAGAAAAATTTTCTATCGACAGCAACAACAAACAGCTCGTTCCCACCAATCTCCTTTCCCGGTAGATTTCCAACGTTGAAAGAAGCTGATGATGCGATGATCGAAGAAGCATTACAACGCAGCGAAGGGAATCAGGCAATAGCCGCAGAACTTCTCGGCATCACACGGCGGGCATTGAATAATCGATTGCAACGGATGAATAAAAATAATCGCTGGGTATAACAACGGGTGCCACATTTTTTCCGCTACGAATTCTTTGCATTCATTCAGATATTCAACAACTGCAACAGATTCTCCTTTCAACGAAAATAGTTCATGTATTTTTGTGGCACCACCCCGTTTTGTATATCGATGTGCAACTCCCCTGTTTTTAAATTTTTTCGCTCCTTTTGGTAAGCGATTAAGTTTGGCATTCGGTTTGCTAGTTATCATGGCAGACAACGAACACCACACACTCATCAAGGAGGGTACTACAATGAAACGAATTATTTTCTCTACGGCGGTACTGCTTTTGCTCGCAGCATCAATTTCGGCAACAGCTCAGGTGAAACGCGTTTCTCTGGATTCGGGAAAAGCCCAGCACATCATTGATAAGCGGTTTGTTCCCTCTTTGGAAAGCCATATTCCGGGAATTGTTGAAGGGTCCATCTACAATATCATACTCTGTAAAAATATTTATTCAGGATTAGATTATTCAACTGCGGAAAAAAAATTAAACTGGGTCATCTCTAATAACAGTTCAGCTTCACTTCGGT
>JALNZH010000390.1 GCA_023229405.1 Bacteroidota bacterium | reverse complement strand
GATATCTATGTTATTCTCTTGTACTTCAACGACGGTGCTTGTAGACGTTAAAACGGAATGGTTTCCCACATCAAAATAATCTGCGCTGCGAAGATGGTTATCACATTCAAAACTTTTCGTATTAATGCTTTTTCATTGATAGACACATTAATCTGTGCATCGCAGAAATCATCGTAGGAAGCAATAACAGTGCATGCATATTCTTTGAATGTACCAATAACTTCAGATATGACCATGTGAGACACTAAGAAATTACTATTTGCGTGCACTATTTCGCTTTCCACATATTACGCACGTCGACTGAAGCTGATTGTTCGGCGAAATATGACATTTTGTTATTCTTTCTTATGGAGACATTAAATATTACAATTCTGTTTATGCTTTTATTTCTACAAATTCTATTAAGATTGTGAGGTCAACCGATTCTCCGACTACCAATCCGCCCGTTTCGATATTCCGGTTCCAGCTTAAGCCCCAATCTTTACGATTGATCGCAGTGGTTGCTTTGAACGCTGTAATCATTCCCCGTTTGCCATTAATTTTTCCTTTATATTTTGTTTCCAGAACAACATCCTTTGTTACACCGCGCATGGTTAAAGTTCCGAATATTTTATAGGTATCACTTCCAATTTTTTCCATCTTAGAACTTTCAAATGTAATAATACTATCAACTTCGGCATTAAAAAAATCTGTGCTACGAAGATGATTGTCACGTCCTTGGGTTCCAGTATCAATACTTTTTGCTTTAATCTTTACGTGGATCTTTGCATCGGTAAAATCTTCTTCCGACGTTTCCATGGTTGCATCGAATTCCTTAAACTGACCAGATACTTCCGAAATAACCATGTGAGGAACTGTAAAATTGATCATGGTGTGAGATTTATCGACTTTCCATTTCGTCTGTGCGGATAAGAGGGTAACCATAAGCATTACTGTTGCTGATGCAGCGAAAAGCTGTTTCATTGTATAGAATCCTTTCTTTGTTGCAATGGTGGGTGAATGTTGTTGTGTTTACAATTTGGTTTTCAGAGAACAACCTAATTTTTTTAAAAGTTCGGACAGTTGTATTATTTCCATTTCATTTAGTGACGACCAGATAAGTTTTTCTACCAAAGCGGCATGCTCCGGAAACATCTCATTAAATTTGTCTTCCCCTTTCCCAGTCAATTGAATGATAGAAGCCCGTCGGTCATCCGGATCTTTCAGACGTTCAATCAATCCGAGTTTTTCAAGATTATCGACAACTACAGTCATAGTACCTCCGGTCATCAATTTCTTAGAACACATTTCCCCGATTTTCATAGGTCCCAAGTGTCCCAAGGATTCAATAACTCCGAATTGAGATGGTGTCAATTGGCATCGGTCAATATCCTTTGCGGTCAACATCGCCATAGTATTACTTGAACGGACCAGTTTTACCCAAAGTGATAACGCTAAATCTGCTTTTTTTCCGTATTTTTCTGTTGTTTTCATATATTTTATTTTAATTAAGTATTTACTAATTATAATATAACTAATTAGTAGTATTATGTCAAGAAATATCTGAACCGTTTTCTAATAAAAAAGGCGACCAACGTCGCCTTTGAAGACTACCGACAATTTAAAGGTTTTTACAAACCTTCCTGACTTATTATCCAGGAAAGGATCGTGATAGCAATTGCACCGAGTTCAAGTTCGCGAGGATGCACTTTATCCATTGTGTCATGAATGGAATGATGATAATCGAAATACCGTTGAGAATCGGGATGCAAACCGATCAATGCCGTTCCAAATGTCTGCAAAGGTCCGATATCCGCACCTCCTCCTCCTCGAGTAATCTTCTCTGCGCCGGCTGTCTCCAATACCGATGCAAATGATTTTATTTTTTCAAATTTTATTGAATCAGCCGTCACCCCGAATCCACGGGGAAGAAATCCTCCTGCATCACTTTCAATTGCCGCTATATGAACATCTGTTACATTTTGTGAACGTGCGGCGTAGGCTTTGCCCCCTTTGAGTCCGTTTTCTTCGTTGGCGAACAATACTGCCCGTATCGTTCGTTTCGGTTGAAGTTGTAAATTTTTGATAATTCTGATGACTTCAATACTTTGTGCGACTCCGCAACCGTCATCATGTGCGCCGACCCCCTTATCCCAGGAATCCAGATGACCCCCAACGAGTACAATTTCTTTAGGAAACTTACTGCCGCGAACTTCACCAATTACATTGTATGAAGGAACATCAGCAAATGTTTTTGCGCTGAGTTTCATCGTTACGGAAACAGATTTTTGGACTTCGATCAATTTACTCAGAGTATTTGCCCCAATAGTACTTATTGCTACAGCAGGTATTTTAGGAATTGAATCCACATACCGCATTGCTCCTGTATGTGGCACATCATCAATAGCATTTGTCATTGATCGAACGATTACTCCAACGGCTCCAACTTTCGCCGCCTCGATTGCACCACTTCCACGCTGATTCACCGCACCGCCGTAAGCTTCGCCGGTATTGAGCAACGTTTTATCAAACGGTCGATTATAAAATATTATTTTCCCTTCCGCTTTTTCTCCCAACGCCTTTACTTCATCGAACGATTGCACTTCAATCACTTCACCAGTGATCCCCTTTGCTCCTGTTCCGACACTCCCGCCTAAGGCACAAACGGTAAGATTTACTGTTGTATTTCCTGCTTTAGCGGAAACTTGTTCTATCTCACCCCGAACCCATTTCGGTATCATCACCGGTTCAAGCCATACAGAATCCGCTCCGGCGGCTTCCAATTGTCGTTTAGCCCATACAACCGCTTTTTCATATCCGGCAGAACCGCTTAATCGGTGACCAACTGAGATTG
>JALNZH010000039.1 GCA_023229405.1 Bacteroidota bacterium | reverse complement strand
TACTGTATAATTCCGTTTGGTTCATTCCCCATTCCGTATTCATAAATCCGAGAGTATATTTGGGGAAGAGTGGCGGAAATCCGGTGACTTCATGCATGCTTGTGAAAATCTCTTTCGGAGATCCGATAAAAAAATACCATTCCAAATCCCGTTTGGAAGGAATTTCGGGTCGCGAAAAAGAAAATGTTGTTCCGTATAAGGAAAATGAACCGCCGTCTGCATCGGCAAGAAAGCCCCACCCATTGGTTGTCCACACAAACGGACCTCCTGCTCCTCCCTGATTTCCCGCTGAGACGGTGTTCGTATTTTGCGTCTGCAAATTTCCTTGCGGTCTGTTATGTATGCCATAATATGGCCCGCCTGTTGTTGTCAGAGAGAGACTGTTGTTATTAATTCCTCCGATCGATGGTTCTTCACATATCATCTGGCCATTCTTTTTGTACAGATGAAAGCGGAGAGGATTTCTATCAATCTCTACATTAAAAGTTGCCGCAGATATTCGGAGGGGATTGCCAATGGTATCAATTGTAACACCGGCGGCATTCCACGACGTATTGGCAACAACAAGTGTATCCGGATCCTCGTGTGCACCGGGCAGATAATTAACCATCAATGTCCGGTCCGTGCAGACTTTGAAGATGACGACATTCGTGTCAGAGGAAAGAATCAATGAATTTCCGCTCACCTGAATTTGAGTCACAGAACCGATTGTCTGTGCATGAATTTCCTTGGTACAACAAACTATCGCCAACAGTGCTGCCAAATAATGGTTACGCATATTTATAGAGGAATAAGTTCGGTCTTACTGGAAAATTGATTCTTCTGAATATACTATTTCAGGCTTTAGGAAACAGGATATTGTTTTTGCGTTGCCTGTTTAGTCGTGAATCGTTGATGTGCTGTCAGGCACAATGTCAATATTCTTTCTAAACATCAAGGTCATATTTATCCAAAATAAATCATACAAGAGAAAAACTTATTCCTTCTTTTCTTAACGGGGTTCCGAAGGAATGCCGACAATGTATAAAGATTTGGTCGGCACAAGAAAAGAAGCAAAAGAACCACTTGCGAAATGTAACGCGCGCGATGAATCCGGTTCGCACGTGCCCGTAGATGGCAAAAAACGCCATCAAAAGTCCCTTCGTGATTTCATGACCCCCTCTGTATCTCCCCCTTTACAGGGGGAGAAAAATTTCGCTCAATTCTCCTAAATTTCGCTCCCTCCCACATCTCATCCAACACTGTAAGAAATGTGAATATTATTTTCTTTAAAAGTTAAAATGAAAATCCCGTCGCAAGGGACGGGAGCGTGTTTCTGTTGCCATACAAAATCACTTTAGGAACAGCATTTTTCTTAGCAATTGTTTAGCATTAGACTGTATTTGAGCGATGTAGATTCCGCTGGAGAGCATTGATGCATTAAACTGCACAGTATAATATCCCGCCTCTTTTTCTTCATGCACTAATGTTGCCACGACCCTGCCAATCGCATCATAGACTCTCAGCGTCACAAAACTTTGTACCGGCAGCTGATAATTGATTATAGTTGAAGGATTAAATGGATTAGGATAATTCTGTTCGAGCGCAAAAACTGTCGGCATACTGCCCACAATCACTTCAATGTATCGTGAGTTTTCAAATGTACCGTCCCGGTCAATCTGCTTTAAGCGATACCAATATTTTCCAGGAAAACGATTTATATCGGTGAAAGAATATTCCTTCGGAGCATTCGTAGTACCGTTTCCTACAACGAATCCAGCTTTTATCCAACCTTCCCTATCATCCCCTCCTTGTAAAGGAGGGGATTGAGGAGTGGTTCTGAGTTCAATCTCAAAGCCATAGTTATTTACTTCCGTTGCTGTGCTCCATTTCAGTACAACAGTATTGCGGTTGACAGTTGCTGTGAACGGAGCAAGTTCGACCGGCACAGCCGTAATTATTTTTGGAGCCGTCAATACCGAATCACTTTTAGCCAACGATCCGCTTCCATAAATCCACATATAGCCGTCATCATCCCAAAACATTTTCGTAACATTAAAATAGAGATGTGGAACCGCAGTAAAGACAGTTTGCGACGAATACTGTCCATCCGTAAAATACATTCCAGTATTCGGAGGATTTCCTTTCACCCCCAAGTACATTCGCCCGGTAGAACTCCATAAGAACGAATTGGCAGTTGTATACAATGGGAATGTCGAACTTGTCATGTTCGTATAGAACGCGCCGTCCGCAGCGGAATCGGAAAACCAGATATGGTTTGTTCCGTACGAGCAGGTAAATATATCCCCACGAGGCGAGATGGCAATCGGAAACATATTCCCGCCCGGACCGACATGAATAGTGGTATCCCACGAAGCACCATCATCCGTTGAACGGAATAATCCGAGTGATTCACCACCGAACAACACCGTCGCCTGTTTCGTCACACCGACCGCAAATCCTTTGCCGCCTCCAAGACACGGCAGATCGAACCACGTTGCCCCTCGGTCGGTTGATTTTGCGCAGCTTGATCCTATAATGGATGCGCTCGGCGGTTGTGCACCAAATCCGTGTGCCAGGTACAAGTCATTGTTGAATCCTTGTGCAATCAACGAATAAATTGCGTCAAAACTTACTTTGACTGTATCCCATGTTTCCCCGTCATCGGTAGAACGGTATAATCTATTTACAGAGGATTCGTGACGCGGCAACGAATGTGCACAGGCAAACAAATATCCGAGCGAATCGCAAAAAACAAATTCAATGAGCGGATGACGTATTCCATTACTCGCTAAAAGCCACGTCTGCCCCAGATCGGTGGACTTCCACAATCCATATTCCGATCCTTCAATAAAGTGATTGTTTTTTGTTACGGCAATGCCACCGCCCACAATGGCAGGAATAGCCTCCTTTAATCCATTATTACTAGTATTCCAAACAGCACCATGGTTCGTTGAACGGAACAATCCCTGCGCACCCGCAATCACCGTCCCACCCGGCGTTATAGCAAGAGACCGGACACGAAGAGTTTTCGTTGCCGGTGAACTATCGCTCCATGTCGTTCCGGAGTCATTGCTGACAAATATTTTTCCATAAAGAGACCCGACTTGATATTGAGTATGGCCGAGTCCTGCGAATATTCTTCCTTTCTGCGTCGGATCGATCGCTAACGAAAGGACTGGCATCACCGTAGTACTAACTTGTATATTCCTCCACGCCGATGCATTTTTTTTAAATATGGAAATACCGTTATTCGTTCCCGCATACATTGTTTCCGCTTCGTCAAAAAGTATGACATGAACGTGAAGATCGGAAAGACCGATATTCATCGGCGACCATGTTGATCCGTTATAAGAATACACTCCGTATCCGTCAATGGAACAGAACACAGTGCCCGTCGGACTGGTTGCCAGAGCCAGGACTTCCAATGCCGGCAATCCGGCAGAAATATCAATCCATGCAGCACCGGTATCGTGTGCATAGAACATACCGAGCGGTGCAAAATTTCCGGAACGGGTACCGGCAAAAAAATGACCGGCGGAATCGCAAGTAATTGCTCGGATATTGGGGAGAAGATTCACTCCTCCACCTTTCGGTAGACCGGAATTAAAAGGTGTCCAAATGTTTCCGTTCTGTAATATTTTTATTCCTCCCTGCTCCGGACAAGCTACCAATTTCCCATCGCGGGTGAACGTTAATGCGTATACAGGCATACCGCCAAGCGTGCTCAATCCGACTCTTAACCATGAATTTCCTGAATCACCTGAGGAGTAGACAGAACTGGCACCGACATACAGAGTTCCATTTGCATGTAACACTGAAGAATGCACAACACCAAGAGGATTTTTGAGATAATGAAATGTCTGTGCCGAAACAAACGCTCTGTGCAAGGCAAACACAACAAACAACATCCGAAGCATGACATTATTCCCGATGATCTATTTGATGAACATACATTTTTTGGTTTGAACAAATCGACCGCTCCGCAGAGAATAAAAATATACTCCCGTCGTAAGGTGTTCGGCATTAACAGAGACTCGATATGTTCCGGCATCCTGTCGCTGGTGTACCGGCGTTGCGACTTCTTTTCCCAGTACATCAAACACTGTTAATGTCACCAACCCAGGGTTCGGCAACTGGTATTGAATTGTTGTTGAAGGATTAAACGGATTTGGATAATTCTGCGAAAGAGAATATTCTTTTGGGACACCATACTGTTCCGCAATTTCATTGACGAGTTGCGCAATACCGGTAACCTGTATTGTATCGCTGGAAGGAGTGGTTCTGCTGTTGGCAATCACAAACTGTGCAATATATTCTCCACTAAGAACCGGATGAAATCGCAACAGAAGAAAGATGTTTGCCGAATCCGGTTCAAGGGAAAATGTTGCTGGCTGAAAAGTGAACACACTATCCGATGATGTTACCGTCACTTTGGCGGTATCATTCCCTACATTCATCACCGAAAGCAACGTATCACGAACGGCGCCGATCTTTATTCCTCCGAACAAAATGGGTTCTTTATTGAAGAGCAATTTCACAAATTTCTTTTCGATCCCTACGCCATAAAGAAACACCGTTTCCGGTGAAGATTCTGCGTCGCTGGTGATAAGAATAGAGGAGGAATATTTTTTTTCTGACTGCGGAGTGAAGCGAAGTGTGTCGAGTATTGTTTGTTTCGGCGGTATAACAGCATTCATTATGTGAGAAGTGAATAATGAATCATTGACAATAATGCTTTTTATATGGAGTGTATCTGTTCCGGTATTCATGAGGTATAGAATTTCACTCTTCGTCTCACCGACAACAACAGTATCAAAATCAGTCGGATTGGAGCGCACTTGGAGCACAGGAAATCCTATCGAATGAATGGACGTATCGCCATAACCGACAAAATTATAGTGCGGCCAATTCGTGTATGTGATAAATGAACCACCTACCAGTGCCGTTTGCGGCAACAGAACGATTGATTTTACTTCGGAAGCTACCATTCCGGAACGGAACGACGACACAGCTCCGCTTTTTGCGTTAAGTATCGCCAAATAATCTGTCCCGGCAATGGTATCGATCGGTGAGAACTGTCCACCGACATATAATTGATTGCCACCAACAGCAACGGTTGATACTTTATACCCGATCGGAGAAAAATACGATGTGAATCCATCCTGAAGAACACCCGTCGAAGCGTTCACTGCAGCAATGCTTGGACTTGAACTTCCGTTCACCGTTGAAAATGATCCGCCGAGATAGATGGTGGATCCGGCCACCGCGATGGAATAACATGTATTGCTCAGCGTCGGATTCCAGATTGTTGGCTGATCTGTAGTTGTATCGAACGCAACAACCATTGATCGGTTAAGTCCGTTCACCTGTGAGAATGTTCCCCCCACATACATCACCGAATCGGATGCGCATAAAGTATGAACAACGGGGTAATCGAACACCGGTGTAAAACTCAATTTTTTCCCGGTGGGAATGTTGTAGGCAATTAATCCATAATTTCCTCCGGCGTAAAGTCGGTTTCCGATTACGGCGAGCGCAAGAACGTTACCGCCCGGTGCGGAAACTATACCCGAAGGAACATACGCTCCATTCAACGTATCAAGCGCCGTTACATTGGATCGATTTCCCGAAGCGATATAGCTGAAATTTCCTCCCGCATACACTCTACCGTTTGCGTACGCCATTGCATAAACCGGACCGTCGGAATTTGGGTTCCACGATTTCAGTCTGCCGGTGCCGAGATCAATTGCAGCCAGCCGATTTCGAGTTATTAATCCGGATGCTGTAAAGTATCCTCCAGCATATACGACAGAACCCCATGGCGCAAGATTAAATACCACATTATTCACCCCTGGATTCCACGTCAGCGCGCTGCCGGTCGCTGCATCCATCGCACCAAGAAATGATATTTGTTTTCCCCCGAGAGTGGTAAATCCTCCACCAATAAACATTTTTGAACCGTTCACGGTAATAGCGTGAACCGGTCCGTTTGTTGATGCAGGAATCCATGCTGTTGCCAAACCGGTCACTGTATCCAACGCGGCGATGTTTTTTCTTGTTTGTCCGCCAAGTGCGGTAAAATCGCCGGAAGCATACAGAACACCGTTATAGAGACAGATATCTTTCACAAAATTTCCGGTAATCATCGCGGCAGGATTCCATGTTGTGTTGATAATCCCATTTTCATCCATCTTTGCCAAACAGATGCGGGCAACACCATTTAATGTGGAGAATGATCCGACCATAAATATTTGGTGATTGGTATAAATGAATTTATAAATACCAAATGAACCTGACTGTCCGCCATTCGATGGATTCCAACCGGTCAACAATCCGGCTGAAGTATCGACCGAGCCGAGAAGAAAATGATACGGTTGTCCGCCGAGCGAATAAAATCCGCCGCCGACAAACACTTTTGCACCGACTGGTTGTATTGCGGTAATGTCATTATCCGCTTTTGGATTCCACAACAATAAATTTCCCGATGTATCGAAGGCCGCACCATGTCCTCGCGGCTGACCGGCGATAGAGTCAAAACTTCCTCCTACATAAATTTTATTGCCGGAATAATAAATGCTTTTCACCGTTTGATTCGGCGAGGGATTCCACGGATCAACAGATTTGTCCGCCCGGACATGAGCAAGAAATTTATGCGGCTGACCATTTACCGTAAGAAACGAACCACCGATGTACCATCCGCCCTGACTGTCCGGCACTGCCGTCCACACCTGTCCACCGAGAGTTCTAAAAAATTTCGGAAAAGAATGATCAGCATCCGCACTGGCGGTATCAATCGCAGCGCCATAGCCGGTAGAAAATCCGCACAGGGTAAAATCCCCTCCAAGATATGCGGTATTTCCCGCCACAACAATGCTGTTCACTTGACCATTCACCGGACTTTCATACCACGGTCTGAATGATTGTCCGTAGAGCGGTGCCATGGCCGATGAAATGGAGAGGAACAAAACGAATCTATTGAGTTTGAACATATGCATATCTTTCGTACTACGAACAATTAATGGAAACACGATAAAAAGTGAATACGGTCACCGGCGGAACGTAATAATTGCGTTCTTCGGAAGTTCTTATTTAATAAACAGAAATTTTTTTGTTGCTGAAAAACTACCACTCCGCAGTGTATAAAAATAGATGCCGCTGGTTAAAGGTGATGCATCATAGTGAACGGTGTAATTACCTGCTTCTTTCTGTTCGTTTACCAGAGATGCAATTTCTTTGCCAAGAATGTCATACACTTTCAGAGTGACTATTCCAACCGTTGGTATTTGATAGTTGATGGTTGTGGCAGGATTGAACGGGTTAGGATAATTTTGCGACAGTGAGTATGTATACGGGGATTGCGTTTCCGAATGAACGGATAACGCGTTTGCCGTTTTGATCAACGTCAGTGCGGCAAAGGAGGTCAGATCGGTGAATTCTACTGTTCCTCCGGCACCGCTTGTATCGCGCGCTCCAATTGCTGCAATTTTCCACGAAAGATTGGTATACAGGCCTCCGTACAGCGTCTGCTCATCGGATTTTTCAACAACACCATTCACAAAATCATCCTTCGTGTACCGGAGAATTACACTGCAGGTATCGAATGTCATTCCCGACGAAGAAAACGTCCAATATCGTTTTAATGATGTCAGCGTATCGTGAATATTGGGATGGAACTTTTCCCATGTCGATGCAGAAATCATTCCGGAGTTTTTTATGTTTTTAAAATGAAACCGGGCGGAAGCATATCCTTTCGGTGTTCCGATTTCAAACATTACCGACGTGTCTTTCACTGTTAGCGGTTTTTTCAGCGTTCCAATTACGAATCCCTTATCACTCAAACCGGTATTTGTTACCGTACCTAACACCGTTAATGTATACTGATTGGTGTTAATGCGTCCATCGGAAAGCGACAGTTGATCGTGCACGACAACATTTTTGTGCAGAGAAACAACTTTAGTAGAAGATTGTGTTTGCAATAGTTCTACAGTATCGGAGAGTTCTACGCCGGTAGTAATATTGGAAGTGCCGAAATACACAACGTATCCGTTTTTATACCGATAGTTTGGTCTGGCAAGAAATACGGAAGCATTATCAAATCTCGTTGCATAATAGGTGCTGATATTATTCTGCGTATTGTCCACTGTTCCAGAGTAGAGATAGATATAGGTAACGTTGATTGCAATTCCGGTCTGAATTTTTACCTGCTGCGAAGATAGAGCTTTATCTATCTGTAAATATTCTGTTTCGATCAAACCGGTTCCCTGAATCACGGAATTTGGATTCAGTGCAGAGGTTTTCATCGTCACCTTAAAGATGCGGTATGTTCCTTTCACCGATCCGTTGACATAAAATTGAATTTGTCCATCCACCGTTAAATCGCCGTATAGCTGTATTGAATGAAATTTCGATCCGCCGGAGGTAAACGGCGTTGTTGGAACGATTTTTCCGTTTGCATTCACTTCAATATCTCCGTTGGAAACAACAGTATAGGCTCTTGAAGTATCAAATTTCAGCAGAGCACTGTTTCGCACAATAAGTTTTGCCACCGTAAAATTCGAATCGATTGTCACCGTATCTCCCATGGCAATTATTGCCGTGTCATTACTCGTCGGTAACACACCCGTCGACCACGTTGCTGGCAAACTCCATTTACCGTTGATATTCGAAATAACAGTACCTGAAAATGCTGTCGTTAATAATGATCCCCAGATGCATACCACTGTAAGAAGATGCTTCATTGATGCCCTTTCATTGTTCATGGAAAAAACAGGTTGTGAATTGTGCGTTTCCATAGCCGTTGGTCAACTTTCGTTTTTCCTCTTCACTGAAATAAAAGGAGAAGACAAGGCTGAAAACGGTGATGAAAAAATACAACCAGACGGAAGGGAGTTCAATAGAACATTTGTTCTATTCGAAGGTTTTGTGATGTGCTGCACACCGGAGACTTCGTCACTGGAGCGCTTTTGATGGTAGCACTGACTGGACGCGATGTCACTTCATCAATACAAATTTATTTGACGCCATGAAATTTCCCGACTGAAGAATATACCAATACACTCCGCTGGAGAGCTGAGACGCATCAAAGAGAACAGAATAATTCCCCGCGGTTAGCTGCTTGTTCACCACAGTCGCTACTTCTTTTCCAAGCATATCATATACTTTCAGTGTTACCACTTCTCCGTTGAACTCCCCCTTTTTACTGGTAGAGAACCACGAGGTTAGCAGTGGAATGGAAAACTCAATTGTCGTTATCGGATTAAATGGATTGGGATAATTTTGCATCAACAACATTCCGTGTGGCATCTGTTCAGTTACTTCCGCTGATATTTCTTTTGAATATTCGTATTTCCCATCGCGATCTAGTTGTTTCAAACGATAGAAGTACGTTCCAGAAGAAATATCTTTATCCGTAAACGAATACTCTTTCGGAGCATACGATGTACCGGAGCCTTCAATGAAGCCCACTGTTGTCCATTGTCCCCCTTGTACGTGCGGCGGATGGAGTTGGCTTGCAGTCGTTACGACACTGCGTTCTATCTCAAATCCGCTGTTATCTCGCTCTGTTGCCGTGCTCCACAGTAATTCCACCGCAGCGGATCGTACTGTTGCAGTAAACGACATCATCTCAATCGGTAATGGGGCGGGAGGACTGGCAAACGATACGCCGCCAACAAGTGCTCCTGTGTTTCCGTTTCCCGTATTGTCGGTAAGTGTACTGCCGCTGCCATCCGTCATTTTATAATATGCCACCAATCCCAAAGAGTTCACAGGAATCTCCGACACCATTGATGATTGAATTTCACTCTGGGTTAATGCCCTATTCCAGATACGTACTTCATCAATGTATCCGGCAAACAGCTGTGTGGGGGTGCCTCCATCCCACTCCTGGCCGATGCTGAATTCACCTGTTACGACAGAGGGATCGGGACGAACACTGGTTGTAAATGTGGACTGTAACACACCGTCCACATAAAAAAATGCATTGTTTATTGCTTCAGAAGTAAACACGGCGGCAACATGATGCCATTCATTCATCGAGAATGATGAACTATATTTTGAGCCGACGCTCTGGTCGAAGTAATCAAATTGAGTATTGTAAAATTCAATCATATTCCGGTTGCTGCTCGTTCCGCTGGTAGTATTAAAGGCAAGAATTACCGGGTAACTTACATCGGAGGTAACGTAACACCACGCTTCCATCGACATCGCTGGGGGATTATCAAGAGCAAACGAAAGAACATTCGCCGATACATAACCGGTGGATCCGTTGAAATGCAGGGCGTTTCCGAATTGAGCAAAAAGACAGGAATGCATCAATGTTCCAATCAGTATGAGTACTGGCATTGTTCTTTTGGTAGCATATGGAAACGATATGGAATCGATTAATGTGCCGGGAAGAATCGCCGATACTATGCTGTTATGTTGTTTCATAATATCCTCACTTTGTATTTATGACGGTGCATAAAGTACACAGAGAAGGTGGCCACGCTCAATGGAACAAATGTTCAGTTCGATGTTTGAGTGAGCACTATCACCATCGGGAAGTCAGTGATGGAGGCCTTGCGCTTTCGCAACGGCTTCGCCGCGGGAACGGACGTGGAGTTTTTGATAAATATTATGGAGGTGATGGCGGACGGTCGAAGGGCTAATAAAAAGTTCTGTGCCGATTTTTTTATAACTTAATCCGCGTACAAGCAGTTCAAGCACGTTCTGCTCGCGGTCCGAAAGAGTATTGATAATTGAAGGATTTGGGGGTGATTGAAGAAATGTTAAAACACGTCGTGCGACCGAGCCGGTCATCGGCGCGCCGCCATGATGCGCTTCATATACAGCATCGAGTAATTTCTCTTTCGTTGAGTTTTTCAAAATATATCCGACTGCGCCCGCCTTCAACGACTGAAATATTTTTTCATCTTCATTGAACACCGTCTGCATGATAATTTTCATTTCGGGATACAGTGACCGCACTTCGCGTACACAATCGATCCCGCTTTCATTCTTCATCTCAATATCCATCACCACAACATCGGGAAGCGCTTGTTTTCCCTTAAGGAGATGCATTATAAATTCTTTCCCCGAATAGAACACACCGAGACAGGAATAGCCCTTGGCACTGTTGATAATCCATTCCAATCCTTCGCATAATTCGCGGTCGTCATCGACGATGCAGACAGATATCCCATGAGACTTCAGAACGGCAGCATTTTTCATAGTCGTAACCTACGCCGAATTGCCGTGAACATCAATTGAACATTCGTATAGTTTTTCCCTTCCTTCTCCACAACGAACGATACCGTAATGACCGTTCCTTTCCCACGCTCCGAATGAATTCTGCACACCCCTCCGGCAGCAGTTGCCCGCCGGCGCATATTCGTTAGGCCGTTGACGCGCGTAAGTTGTTCTTCAATAAATCCAACGCCGTCATCATGAATCGTCATCAGCAATGTGTTTTTCTTGAATTGCAGTGCAACGGAAATATTCTTTGCTTTTGCATGGCGGGCAATATTTGTGAGGCTTTCTTTTGCGATGAGAAGTAAAGCGCGTTTCATATGAAGATCCACATGAATCGGTAACGTATTCTTTGCTTCAATGGAAATTGCTATCCCATTTTCCTCTGCAAGTTGATTTGCAAAACTTTGAATACGATCAAAGACATTCGTACTTGTGTCATTGTTCGGATCAAGAGACCACACGACATCCTGAATAGACTCCAGAAGTTCACGGGAAATAATTCCGATGCGTACCGGAGCATGCTCCATGACCTCTGCACCTTTTGCCCGGGTATGTTTCTTCATTCGCATTTTAGCAACAATATCCGAGAGTACGGCGATGCGTGCAAGCCCGGAGCCGATTTCGTCGTGAAGATCCGCAGCAATACGGATTCGCATTCTTTCGAACAGTAATTGTTTAATAAGAAGCGACCGGTACAATGCAAATATGAGCAATGCAATCGCAGCAACGATTGACGGCACAAACCACCATCGTTCCCATATCGGGGGAATGACTGTGAGCGTTATCAATGCGGCATGTTCGGTCCAGATGCCGTCTCTTCCAGCCGCTTTTACTTTGAAAACATATTCCCCCGCCCCAAGATTGGCATATGTCACATTTCGGCGTGTGGAGGTTGTTGTCCATTCGGTTTCCAATCCTTCAAGTGTATAGGCATACATATTTCCCCGAGGAAACCGAAAATCTAATGCGGCGAATTCAAACCGAACGCTGCTCTCATTCGGTTCCATCGTCATGCTCCCGTCTTCTTGCGAAGAGATCGCCTGTGCAACCGACTTGTTCGTTGCAGTGAAGGCGTGAACCACTACCGATGGAATGAATGATTTTGCCTGTAATGTAGCGGGAGAAATAATGTTCATACCATATGCACCACCGAAGGCAATTTTTCCGGAATGCAGTTTTATTGTTGCACCACTGTTAAACAAATCGTTTTGCAGACCGTCCGCTTCGAATAAAGTTCTTCGAATATTCCCAGCGCTGTCCAGCATCACAAGTCCGCCGTATGTACTCACCCATAAATTTCCTTCCGTATCTTCCGTTATACCAACAACGATATCGTTGACAAACCCGGTAGAATTCGTGTAATGACGAATGATGTTTGTTCGAGGGTTAAGAATATTCAATCCGCCGCTTGTTCCGATGCAGATGTTCCCCTGCCGATCTTCGTACATTGCCAGTACTCGTGGATTGCTTAACGTTGCCGGATTATGTTCATCTGTAGTAAACACCGTCATCGAATCCTCTGTTTCATTCAGCAGGCAGACCCCTCCGAATGTGCCAATCCAGATATTTCCACGGTGATCGTGTACCACTGCCCGAACGTTATTATGCGGAAGTGCAACCGTGGTGCTTGTGCGATTGAAGCGCCGCAAAAATTTTCCGTTGGCATTCAACACAACAACGCCCCCTTCTTTCGTCCCGATCCAAAAACGTTTTCGACGGTCTTGATAAATATCGTACACAATATCGTCCTCAGCGTTATGGAGTATGCTGCTGCTGCCAAGCAGATGACGAATATTTCCGGTTGTGAGTGAATAGGTGAACAATCCGTCTGTGTTTGTACCGATCCACATAGTGTTCTTCTCATCCACAAACAACGCATTAATCTGGTTCACTTCCTTTCCGGACGAAGTGCGAATGACGGTAGGAAAATCCGTAAAGCGTGTCAGCGAAGAATCGAGCCGCGTCATGCCGCGGAATGTTCCGATCCAAAGATTTTTTTTCCGGTCTTCCGCAAGTCCCCGCACGTATCGATGTGGTAATCCGTCGTTTCCATTTTGATGTAATCCAACAGTAATAATGTGCGGATCGAGGCTCTGAACGCTCAGTAAGCCGTACACTCCAAATCCAATCCATACAATGCCTGTCTTGTCAATATGTAATGTGCGGGGTAAAATATTCTGCAGTTGTGATGGATAGTTTTCTTGTGCATTCAATTTTTCCGCTTTTTGGGAGTTCGAATGAAACCGAAATATATCGGTATTTGTGGCGATCCAAAAAATACCTGGTTGTTCTTCTTTCATCACCATCAGCACTGTTTCCGAACCGGAGGCAGATTCCCCGGGAAACGGTATGTGGTGAAATCGATTTACACCAGGGTCGTATTTCCACAACTTTCCTGATGATCCGAGCCAAAGCGAGTGCGAAGAATCAACATAGAGCAACGAATGTGCAATAGTTCCGTTTCGGGAAACATCGGGAAAAAATTGAAATTCTTTTGATTGCCATTGTGAATCTACAAGAAAGACTTTGTTCGTCGCCGCAATCCAGACGGTTCCCTCCCGGTCTTGCGCAAAAGAGCGAATAGCATACGTCGTATCGGTAGTGTGTAAAACAATCCGATGCACATTTCCCGATATCGGTTCAATCACATCAACTGTCCCCGATGCCGTTCCGACCCAAATGTTACCTCTGGTATCGCAAAATACCCGCGTGCATTCATCATCAGAAAGTGATGTCGGATTATCCGGTTGATGGAAAAACCGCGTTACTTTTCCAGTACGCACATTCAATTTATTGATCCCCTGTCCTGCGGCCACAATCCAAATATTGCCATTCCGATCTTCACAGAGCGATGAGATAAAATGCGAAGAGAGGGATGCCGTATCGAACGGAATGTTACGAAACACGGAAAAGGTATAACCGTCGAAACGGTGCAAACCATTGGTCGTACCAATCCACAAATAACCGGCACGGTCCTGTAGAATAGAGTAAATCTCAGCGCTTGATAAGCCATGTTCGGTCGAAAACAGGCGAAAGCTGAACCGGGAGGATTGTTGTTCAGCCAGGCCCAGACTTACGAATTGCAGGAGGCCGAATAGTATAAGAAAAGAGATTTTCATGTGACGACCCAACATAGAAAGATTTCCACCTTGAGTCAAATGAAAGTGCAGCGCCGATAGGACGAAGAAGATCTATCGTACCGTCGTTACATTTCGCAAGGGGTTCTTGTGCTTCTTTTCTTGTGCCGACCAAATCTTTCTACCATGTCGGCATTCCTTCGGAACCCCGTCAAGAAAAGAAGGAATAAGTTTTTCTCTTGTATGATGTATTTTGGACAAGTATGCTCGCGTATATAGTTTTAGATTTATTTGATTCCCACATTTTAACAACTCTGACATTCTTGCTTTACTGTATGTCCGATTAATTCAATTACATTTTCCAGATTATCTTTTTTACGAAAACAACCGCTCCGCTTGCCACAGCCGCCGAAACTGTTCCTGCGTCGCCAAATTGAGAAACGAGAATGATCGTTGCTTTCTCCTCTTCCAACAAGATCCTTCGTGCCGCTTCGATACCATCCATTGTTTTCATTTTTATGTCCATTACTGACCAATCCGGATGTACGGACGCATATTGATCGACGGCTTCAGCACCATCCGTACATTCAACCGCATCATCAAAATAGGGGGAATAGAAATCCTTCGTAATCATTCAGATCTTATCGTTATCGTCTACAAGAAGGAGTTTCATTTTTTATTGCAATTTGTAGATGTGACAGAAATTATTAAATAGATGGAAATACTCAATTTTATACGTGAAAACGCCTATATGGGGTGGGTGACATGCTAACTCGGGCTTTCCTGACGGTTATCCATGCTGGTATGCAGTATCCCGCCTGAATGCACGGTGGGCAGGTCGGCGGAATGACAATACAATTGTAGAGATAATTACCGATAGATAATAAAATGGGACGATCGAGTAATCGTCCCTAAGGGGAAATACTAACTTATTGTAGCTCTGTTGTTGAGTAGGTCAGCAGCGCAGTAGGGTTCAGGACTTGTGAGCAAACATTATTTCTCTCTTTTCGGACGAGTGTCCAACTCAAACCGTCCATCATTTTGTTTCAGGTGATCTCTCATCACACCGTGCATGAAGTTTTTCCCTCACACTGCTTTCCTTGCGCAGTCCTCCGGTATGCTTTCTCTTCGTTCAACAGCAGAATCAACCCTAGACTCTTTGAGCGTTTATTCTGTGCTTGATAGGCTTGCGGCAGTCTCCTCCCCCCTTTTATCCTTTGTCGATCCCACGCAAGTTACGACCCTTCGCTCTTGCGCGAGTTCTGTTGTCTCTACTTTCAACGCTACTATGATCGTATCCAACTCCCTCTCTTGTCAATACCGCTTCGTTCCCTTATAGGCATTGCTCCTACTGATCTCGGAAAGAAAATCAGTCAAGAGTAGAGTCTCCAAAGTTGCACTGTCATCTTTCCGAGCATATCGTCTCTAGTACCCCGGAGAGTGCAGTGATTGTCTCTTTCCTCTCTATCAAGTCACCGCTGTTGATTTCGCCCATACAAGAGGGGCTCGTCATTCTCTGTCTTTGATCTTTACGAGGCTACTTCTGAGTTCACTTGTGTTGCAACCCGCTTGTTCGCATAGCGCACTTGTTGGCTACAGTGTCGGGTGACTTATCGCTTTGCAGCTCTGCTCACGACCACCTCTTGCTACGTGTTTGATAGAATTTTATCACGGTTCTGATCTTTTGCAGAACAAGTTTGACAGCACTTTACCCTGGCACTCATTTTACCAACAGCAACTTTTTCATTTGAACTACATTGCCACTCTGCAATCGGGCAAAATATACTCCGCTGGAAAGTTTCGACGCATTAAATGTAGCAGAATAATACCCTGCCTCTTTTATTTCATTCACTAATGTTGCAACTTCCCTTCCAATCACATCATACACCTTTAACGTTATGCGATTTGTTATTGGTAATTGATATGCAATTACTGTAGATGGATTGAATGGATTGGGATAGTTCTGTTCAAGTGCAAACTTTTCCGGAAGTGCTGAAGAATTTTGGGAGCCAACCGAAGTTACAATTCCGTTCCCGAGTTTCACAGTGCCTCGAATTTCGCCGCCGGTATTTGTTGAGGTATGAACATTCATATAGGAGCCAGCTTTTAAAAATAAACGGATGACTGTATCTGGTACTGCTGACCATATTCCGCTGGATGAACTGTCCGTAAATGGAGTTGCATGTACTGTTCCGGCATAATGAAAATGCGCTGCAGTAAGCTTTGAAGTCAACCCCGTAACGGTAGCATTCCACTTAATTCGTGCGCTGGAACTATCGATGACAGCCCAACCTGTTCCTTTTCCTGTCGCGCTCGGAATTCCAGCCTGCGCACCATCAAGAGCAATAGACATTCCAATACCTTCTGCGGTAGTGAGATAACCGCGAATTTCACCTCCGGGAGAAGTAGCAGAATGTATATTAATATATACTTTACCTCTAATTACGTCTTCAATATTCTTGTTCGTTAAATTTGCCCATGTACTTGCCACGGTATTTCCATTCGCCGTCGTTCCAACAAATGGTATTGCGGTTACTCCACCGGAATGATGGAAATGTGACGCAGTATAGTTGCTGCTCAAACGATTGTACGTCACCTGATACGTTAACTTACTTACATCGGAACTTAACACCGCAAATGCCGTTCCTTTTGCTGTTGAGGATGAACCAGTGCCAGCGCTATCTATGGCAACAGTGAAAAATACTTCCGTTTCATTTTTGGTAGTACCGCGAATTTCACCGCCCACATTTGTCGACGTATGAACATTCATGTATGCATCGCCTTTTAAGAACAATCGAATAACAGTATCGGGTACAGCAGACCATGTTCCGCTTGATGAACTATCCGTAAATGGGGTTGCATGTACTGCACCGGCATAATGAAAATGTGCCGCGGTAAGCTTTGTTGTCAATCCGGTAACCGTTGCGTTCCATTTAATTCTTGCATTAGCACTATCGATAACGACCCAGCCTGTACCTCTACCTGTTACATTTATGTTTCCAGCTTGTGCACCATCAAGATTTATTGACATTGTAATTCCACCGGCAGGTTTCAAGTATCCGCGAATTTCCCCACCTGGAAAATTTGAAGAATGAACATTGATATACACCGTACCTCTCATTAAATCCTCGATATTTTTGTTCGTTATATTTGTCCACGTACCTGCCACCGTATTTCCGTTCGCCGTTGCTCCAACAAACGGAATAGCCGTTACCCCGCCGGAGTGATGGAAATGGGATGCGGTAAAGTTGCTGCTTAAACGATTGTATGTAACCTGATATGTTAACGTACTCATATCTGTACTTAATACCGCAAACGCTGTTCCTTTTGCTGTTGATGTTGAACCTGTTCCGGCACTGTCCATTGTGACAGTAAAAAATACCTGTGCGGATAGAACAGATGTTAGCATTAAAACAAAAATTACTGCTTGGAAATATTGTCTCATTATTCCTCCTACATAATAATTATTGAATTAGTCACTCACGTTACGCAAAACAAGAAAAACGGTCATGGTGAGCAAGGCGCAGTCTAAGATAGTTACGTCATCCTTCTGCCGAAGGCATCCCTATCGGGAGACGCATCCTTTCCCGCAGGGATTCCTTCGGAACAAACAGCAAAGGATTTGCTCAGGATGACCGCTGTTTCTGCACCACGTCGAACCATTTTTACCTTTTTGCGTAACATCAGTTAGTGATTTATATTTTCACCACGATAATTTTGAATCTCTGGATTGAATTCATACCAAAAGGTATGAATTAGAAATCTATAAGTCCACCAGATGGTGATGGAGTTCACATAACAATTGTAAATGTTGATTTTTATGCGTTTTTGCGAGGAAAATGAATTTGAAAGCCCTACTAAATTTTGTTGCTAAGATTCGCTGGTAAAAACTATTCACACCCACAAAAGCATTTGTTATTAACTCACGTTACGCAAAACAAGAAAAACGGTCATGGTGAGCAAGGCGCAGGCTAAGATAGTTACGTCATCCTTCTGCCGAAGGCATCCCTATCGGGAGACGCATCCTTTCCCGCAGGGATTCCTTCGG
>JALNZH010000389.1 GCA_023229405.1 Bacteroidota bacterium | reverse complement strand
ATATTATGAGCTCAACGACAAAAGGAAGAATCGCACGCTGCTGAAATTGAAACTCAATAGAATATTACAGGTTGTGATAATTGACCGTAAAATTCTGATGTGGAAAGGCAATTAATATGGAGAAGATCAAAATTGTTGTTTCAATAGTCATTTCAATATATTTGTTGGGCTGTAATAAAGATTCACACCCGACCAGCTTTCAAGATATCCAAGAGATAACTTCGATTTCTTCATATCAAGATATTAGATGGAAAGATTTGCGGAAAATTGAATCACAACTTGATTCAAACATTATCAAAACATTTTGGTTCAACGAGAAAACTGTATGGCCTGAAAAATATATGGCCTATTCCAAATCTCTCATCAATAAGGGGAAGAATCCTGGATTAGGAATTCGTCAGCTTCACCAACAAGGGATAACCGGAAAAGGTATTGCAATTGCAATCATTGATCAAAATATATGTCTTGACCATCCTGAATTTGCAAATAAAATTGTCGAATATTACGATGTGGGATGCAACCAGCCATCAAATCAGTCAAGTATGCATGGGCCTGCAGTGGCGAGTCTTTTGGTCGGAGACTCTATCGGAACGGCACCTGATGCAAAATTATACTTTGTAGCAGCTCCTTCATGGACACAGGACGCAAAATACCAAGCAGATGCTTTAAATTGGATTATTGCCAAAAACAGTTCTTTACCAGATAATGCGAAAATTCGTGCTGTCTCAATTTCAGCAGCTCCATCAGGCCCAGGAACTCCTTTTACAAGGAATAATACCGATTGGGATTCTGCTTATGTTCATGCAGTCAATGCTGGTATTCTTATAATCGATTGCACTCAAAACCACGGCATTACAGCACCATGCTATTATAATATAGATGATCCGGACAATGTAAGCGCGTGTACCCCCGGTTGGCCTGGATTGGTATTCACCAATGATGCGAATAGAATTTGTATACCAACTTCATTAAGGACTACAGCCGAAGAATACGATGCGGGTAACTTCTCATACCAATACACCGGTAGAGGTGGATTAAGCTGGGCAGAACCCTATCTGGTTGGTGTTATAGCACTTGGTTGGCAAGTTCGACCGGATATATCTGGAGATGAAATGATACTTCTAATTCGCAAGTCAGCGTATTTAACAAATAGTGGGGCATTGATCATACAACCAAAAGCATTTATTGATTCTGTAAAGGCATTCAGAAATTGATACTGTAAATCGGCATTATTACAGCACAACCAGATCCTACTATAGTGCGCGCTAAAATACCGTGCCTAAAATGTTGCCTATCCAGTCACCCATGCAGACGTTGCAATCTCTCATACTCCGAGTTTGCGAGAGTTGAGAAATGAACTTACAACATACGTTAGCGATAGTTATCACCAATTTTTTAACATCTCCTGTCAGCGCGTCCCACCAAAAATCGGAGGGATGCAAAAATCGCACTGGAATCTCATAACGCAGCTTAATTCCAGCCCGATAGGCAGCCGTTGGAAAGAGTGACTTTACCTAACATAATCGGAAAGGAATAACAAATGAAAAAATATTCTTTATTTATTGTTTTTTTTGTTATAGCGATTTCCAATTTGCGCTGTATGTCAGTTAATATTAATGCAACTGGTTATGACAAAACGGCATCTTTAACAAGTACCGATAAAAAATTTACCATCCTAAAACATTTTAACAGAGAAATGAAATGTTGGTACACTCTCATAAATTTAATTCCGCTTTCCGAACCGAACTGTGCAGATCTTCTTCGCGATGAAACCGCTTCTTCTCACGGAGATGCAATAATCAACATCAAAATCCAAGGACAAACTTCACTTATTGATGTAGCTATACCAGTCGCTTTAAGCGTTTTGGGTTCTATTGTTTCCCCGCAGCGTGGTGCTTTCCTTGGTGTTCTTGTTGGCGCAAGAACCTATACAATAGAAGGTGATGTCATTAAATACATTGAGTGAATAACTAAAGTCGGTTTCGTGGGTCAACATACGAGTTGCTCAAGCTCTTGTGGTGGGTATCGGCACCGATAAAGAAGAGAGAGTTGGTAAACGAAAGTGTTTTTGTGGTATTCATAAAAAAAAACCTTATGTTGTGATAAAAGGAAATACAATTGTTGAGAGACTTTTTAGACATAACTTCTGACGTTGCAACGGTGTGTTGATCCATCCGATAATTGTCAAGAAATCTAAACATATCATCCGACAATTTCGGTCGCAAGAAAATTAATCAACAGGTAACGAGTAAAGCGTTGCAACGCAGCTTAGCTCTAGTCCGTTAGGCGCAATGGAATAAACACTATCATATGAAAAATGTCATTATTGTTTTTGTGATTTTTTGTGCTGGGTGTGGAAAAGTAGATAATCCAATAACTATTGATAGGTCAGTCAAAGTTGACTCACCGGTCATCAATTTTAATGTCCAAGGTCAACTTATTCCTTTTAAACTGCATAATTCATGGACATATATCGATTCTACCATTTCTAAAAATACAATCGATGTATATGAGTACACAGAATCAGTGGATAGTTTTTTAATCTATAAGAACGACACAATATGGGCATTAACAAATCATGATAAATACAACTCCTGGTATCCAACGAACTATTATAGAATTAGTAATGATAGTATTTTTTGGATAGGTTATGAGGAGGGTGGGAGATACGAAAGTCTTGAGTATTTACTACCTATGAATTCGGATACCGTTTTTTATAAAACAATATTTGGTGGCGTCGCATATACAACACAACGGGCTGTTAAACTTAAGACGGGATTTCCAACAATGCATGGGATGATTGATGGTTGTGTAATAATAGGATTATCGCTTGACCGATACACAAT
>JALNZH010000388.1 GCA_023229405.1 Bacteroidota bacterium | reverse complement strand
CGTTTTGAAAAAGCTGTGAGGGACTTGACTGGAATGAAAAATATTATCCCGACGCATCAGGGGAGAGCGGCGGAAAAAATTCTTTTTACTATTATCGGCGGTGCGGGAAAGTATATTCCAAACAATACGCATTTTGATACCACACGGGCGAACGTTGAATTTAGCGGCGCCGTTGCGGTGGATTTTTTGACGGAGGAAGGAAAACACCCTGATGTGATTGCTCCCTTCAAAGGAAATATGAATATTCCCGCGCTGGAAGAATTTATCAAAAAAACAGGAGCTAAAAATATTCCTGTCTGTTTTATCACTGTAACGAATAATTCGGGCGGCGGACAACCTGTTTCGATGCAGAATATCCGTGAGACGAAAGCCGTGCTGAAAAAATACGGCATACCGCTTTTCCTGGATGCCTGTCGTTTTGCCGAAAATGCCTTTTTTATAAAGAAACGTGAAAAAGGGTATGAGAATAAAACGCCGAAAGAAATAGCACAGGAAATGTTTTCGTATGCGGACGGTGTTACGATGAGTGCAAAAAAAGATGCCATCGTGAATATGGGCGGGTTTCTTGCAATCAACGATGAGACACTTGCGGTGCAGGCAAGAAATTTGCTGATTGTCACGGAAGGATTTCCTACTTATGGTGGTCTCGCCGGGCGTGATCTGGAAGCAATTGCGCAAGGATTAGAGGAAGTGTTGGACGAGCATTATTTAACATATCGTCTCCGTTCAGTGGAATATCTTGGCAATAAGCTAACGGAAATCGGTATTCCAATCCTGCTTCCGCCGGGGGGGCATGCTATCTATATCGATGCAAAACAGTTTTTACCGCAGATTCCTCCGCACCAATATCCCGGCCAGGCTGTAGTATGCGAATTATATCGAACTGGCGGAATCCGATCCGTTGAAATCGGCAGCGTAATGTTCGGAACATATGACGGAAAGGGAGGATTGATCTCTCCGACGATGGAGCTAGTTCGACTTGCTATTCCTCGAAGAGTGTATACCCAAAGCCATATCGATTATGTGATTGAATGTTCCGTAGAGTTATACAATAATCGTGATCATCTGCGCGGATATTCGATAACGTATGAAGCGCCGCAGCTTCGTCATTTTACCGCACACTTTGAACCGCTAGGGTAATCATCTTCAAATATTTTCGCCAAGCATGCAAATGTAATTCTGATAATTTTCACTGAATTTCATTGCACGCAGGCGCATTTCTTCGTATTTTTACATTTATATGATAGTTTGTCCTGTCTGCCGGCATTCAAACGATGATTTTTCGATCACTTGTTCTTTGTGTTCAAGTTACATTCAGAACCGAGTACCAAACCTGGATTTTTTTTCCCTTGTTTGGCTGATGATTGAGTCTCCCCCACAGGCATTTAAGAAGATTATCATTGCTGAGCATAAGAATTTCGTATTGTTTCTTTCGTTGTTTTTAGGGGTTTCCGCTTTTTTTGCATTGATGTGGGGAAAACAAAGCGGAAATTTGTTCGATAATCTTTTTCCGTTGTTATTGTTTGGCATTGGACTTGGGGCGGTGATTGCTCTGCCGTTATTTTTTGTGTTGTGCGGAGTGATGCATGGTGTTGCAAAAGCAGCAAAAGGAAAAGCAACATTTCGGGAGACATACGGTGTCGTTGGTTGGTCGTTGATGCCGATAATGTTTTCGGTTGTATTTGTGTTGCCGCTGGAATTGAGCACACTGGGGTTATTGTTGTTTTCCACAAATCCCAGTGCATTGGAGGTAAAGCCAATTGTCACCATGGTATTTATGGGACTGGACGGGGCGCTGCTTTTGTGGTCAGTGATGTTAAGCGCTACAGGGATATCGATTGCTCACCGATTCCGGTTTTGGACCGGACTGATTGTAACATTAACGGCGGCTGTTCTTGTAACATTTCTTAGTATGTACATTTATTCATCATTTACCATATAATCATAAGGGAACTAAATTCGATGGGAAAAGTTATTCTCACCGTTCAATACGACGTGAAAGAAGCAAAGCGGATTGAATATCTAACCGCAGTGGAAAAATTGAAAGCACATTATGCTACCAATCAATTTGTTTCCTATTCAGTCTGTGAACAACGCGGCAAACAGAATTCATTCGCCGAAATCTTTATGGCGCATTCCGAAGTTGCGTATAAAAAATTCGAAGAAAGCGACGACCAGACAGCAGACGAACTGACGGCACAGCTACAGGATTTCCTAGACGGAAAGACAAAATACACAACGTACATGGAAACAAAGTAGTTGATGGCGACTCGGGACCCAATAGCGCTGTTGATGAAAGAGCACGAAGAGGCATTAACAAAACTCCAGCGTCTGAAAAAAGATGCGCTTGATCTTCGAAAGAAAGGCTATACTGAAAAAACCTTCAAGTCCTTATTGAGGGCAGTAGAATACGTCGACGAAGAAGTGCGAGTGCATAATAAGCACGAAGAAGATGCGTTGTTTCCGGTGGTGGAACGCTATGTAGATGGTCCGACTTCCGTGCTTCGCGATGACCATGCAAAAATGGCGAAGATTTACAAAAAATTACATTACAGCATTAAAGCACTCAAAGAGAATCATGAAGATTCGACCTCTCGCCTTGAATTGTGTGATTCCGCTGAAGAGATCGTACAACTGATGGTGAATCACATTCACAAAGAGAATCATATTCTTTTTCCAATGATTCAGCGGTTTTGCACAAAGGAAGAGATCAGGGAAATCGCAAAAAAATTGATCTGATGAAAACCTCTGGTGTACACAATAAAAAAGGACGCGTATGCGTCCTTTTTTATTGTACTGCTTTGCACCGGAACTAATTTCTCTTTTCCAATGTCATCTGTGTTGTCTTTGTTTCATTTTTGTTGCGA
>JALNZH010000387.1 GCA_023229405.1 Bacteroidota bacterium | reverse complement strand
CGGATTTGCTTTCCACACGTCATGCGCCGGATAGACATTCAATGGCACATTCAACAGGAGAAACATTGCCGCCATCACCATCAAACCGATCACTACGGATCGCTGCATGAGATTCACCGCATGATGATGCTCTTTAGCATTGATGAATACCGAAGCGAAGATGACGCCGCAAAAGATATAGGCTGACCATGGAAAGAGCGGAAACCACGAGCTGTTCTGCATATTCACATACGATCCCAGCCACAGCGGAAGAGTTTCTTTTACATTCATTCCCCATGTGAACGGAGCAACGGCAATAACCACCGCCGCCAAAACGCCGGCGAAGTAAATAAATTTCTTTTCATCCTTCAACAAAAATACCGCCGTTTGAAGGACGAGCATCGACACTGCGAGACAATGCAATGCATCCACCTGCAACCAGGCGGCGATTTCTTTTGGAGTCGCTTCGGTTAAGATTTTTTGAAGCGAAAAGAAGGGCAAATGTAATGCATACCCGATAATCAGCAGTCCGATAAATTTGCCGAACCGTCTGGCCACGTGTTTGGTCGGCGTAATATGTTCTTCCCATTTTTTAAATGTGGAGATGCCGAATGCAACACCGGACGCGAACAAAAACATCGGCGCAATGAATCCATGGAAAAAATCGTGGACAAAGAAAAGAGTGTTTTTTCTGAGACTGAAGTCCAACAGAGCATCGAACGTGTGTCCCTGAATCATGAACACAACGGCCAGGAACCGCAGCAGATCAATAAAGAGATAGCGTTGTTTTGAGTGGTGCATTAAAAAAAAGAATATTGCATGATTGAGAGATTACACGATACCAAAATTTCTGAATGATCGATTTCAGTCTTGGAAACATTGAAATCTTGTCATCTTGTAATTTCAAAGATTAATTAATGACTGATGTTACGCATAAATGTATTTTTATGGGTAACATGGTTCGCCGCGGCGCAGAAATGATCGTTACCCTGAGCAAATCCTTCGCTTTTTGTTCCGAAGGAATCCCTGCGGGAAAGGATGCGCCGAAAGCTGCCCTAACAGGTTAAGCCTGCGCCTTGCTCACCATGACCAGATATTTTGTTTTGCGTACCATCAGTTAATGATTTTAATTTTCTTCCCTACCGATTCAAATGCATTCAATGCGTGGTCGATATTCTTTTTTGAAAGAGCCGCTGAAATCTGCACCCGCAGCCGCGCTTCTCCTTTAGGAACGACCGGGAACCATAATCCTTTTATGTACACGCCCGCTTTCAACAGCGCTTTACTCATTTCCTGTGCGACCGATGCTTTTCCCAGCATTACCGGAACAATTGGATGGTCCCCTTCCAAAATCGTAAATCCGAGTCCGGCGATCTCCTTACGGAAATACGCGGTATTGTCATGCAAGCGGGTTACGATAGATCGGTCTTTCATGAGCAGATCGATCGCTGCGATACTTGCCATCACGACAGCAGGAGGCAGTGAATTAGAAAAAGTGTATGGACGTGACTTCTGGCGAAGATACTCTACCATTTTTTTACTGCCTCCAATATATCCGCCCAACGCTCCGCCGATTGCTTTGCCCAATGTTCCGGTCAAGACATCCACTTTGTTTAGCACTCCAAATTTTTCCGGCGTTCCTCTGCCGGTTTTTCCCGCCACACCGATTGCATGGCAATCATCGACAAAGAGGATGGCGTTGTATTTGTTTGCCAACGCTACTAACCGGTCTATCTGTCCATAACTTCCTTCCATGCTGAACACACCGTCCGTCGCGATGATTTTAAAACGGTAACCGGCGTTCGTATCCGTTTCCAGCAGCTGCTCTAATTGTGCAAGATCGTTATTCTTGTAGATTTTTTTATCTGTCGTCTCTGTTTTGCACAAACGCATACCGTCAATTATACTGGCGTGGTTTAATCCGTCTGTATAAATCACATCGCGATACGATTCAAACCCAAGTTTTTCATTCAACAGTGAAGGGAAAAATGCATTGTTTGCTGCAAATGCCGAGGAAAAAAGAATAGTATCTTCCGTGCCGATAAACTTTGCAATCTTTTTCTCCAGCTCCAGATGGATCGTCTGGGTTCCGCATAAGAACCGAACCGATGCCATTCCGTACCCGTATTTTTTAATTGCTTCGATCGCCGCCTTTGTAACCACGGGATGATTGGACATGCCGAGATAATTATTGGAAGCCATCATCACCACTCGTTTCCCGTTCACCGTCACTTCTCCCGCCTGCGGTGTGGTGAATGCCGTTTCGTATTTATAGGTATTCGCTTCGTGGATACGGTTTACTTCGTCGATAAACAATTGAGCATACTTCATATTATTCTTTCGTGTTGTAGAGCTTCCGTGGTTACTGTTGTTGTATCAGTCGTATTGCGAACGATCCGTCGATGCCGTTTCTGTGTGGAAATGTTTCGATGAACCCGTCGGCAGATACAAGCAATTCGTTACCGTATTGTGCTGCATGATCGATTTCGAATTCCGGATGAGATTCCATAAATCGTTTCACTACCATAAAATTCTCTTCCGGTTCGATCGTGCACGTGCTATAGACTATTGCACCGCCGGGTTTCAACAGCGTTGCGGCATTATTTAACAAGTGTTCCTGGATTTTCACCACTTCGTTGATGTCCCTCATCTCGCGTTTGATCTTGATATCCGGTTTTTTCGAAAGCACTCCCAATCCCGAACATGGTGCATCGATCAGAATCTTGTCAGCAAGATCCGTTTGTAATTCAGTCGCATCTTCCGCAACATACTGTACATTGGTGATACCGAGCCGTTCACACGATGACTTCACCAGATTGAGGCGAGTTTGATATTTGTCGACCGCGACAATCGTCCCCTGATTTTTCATTATTTCACCGAAGAATGTCG
>JALNZH010000386.1 GCA_023229405.1 Bacteroidota bacterium | reverse complement strand
AATAAGCTACAGCTCTTTACTGACCAGACTGGCAACCGACGCTTTATGCTTGTCAATGCCAAAGCCTTTAACTTCGAGCACAAGATCGACCTTAACCAGCTTTGGGCTGAGGCGTATCACTACTACCAGGCTGGTGAGAAGTGGTTCTTCACTGCTAAAGACACAGCTGTTAAGTCTAAACAATCATATGACAATGCCAATGCACTTAACGTCATGGACGACATGACTCTTGACCTACTTAATAATACCTTTGACCATACACAACCTGATAAAGACTGGATACCATACACCTTTCCACGCATACAAGCTATGCTTGGACTCAAGCTCAGGTCTAACTCTTACGAGTTTAAGCTTGTCAAGCGTACGGTCATCCATTGGCTCTCTCTGGTCACACCTACGCCGCGTATAATCGAGCCGAAAGCACAAGGCACAGCTTGGTATTGCTTTATGCCACCATTAAAGAAGGATTAGCACCAAGTTAATTACCAGAGAGTTTTGACGTTTACATTGGAAACTAATGGTGATATAATGTATTTAATAATGAGCCATAAAGACTTCATATATTATTAGATACATTAGTATCACCACGGAGGTTCACAATGCTTATCAAAGACCAGCCTGCTAAAGTTCAACCCACCAAAAAATGGCTTGGCCCACAAGACCGCTGTGATATATGCAGCACTCCTTTCGACATGATCCCTTGGTTTGCAGATGCAAGACTTCGTACCGGCTGCTGGGCTATTGTATGCCCGGATTGTAATCGTGACTTTACCTGTGGTAAGTTCGGTCCTGGCTTTGGCCAGAAATATGACGCCAAAACAAAAATCAAACTGGAAGGCTAAATGCTGTTTTATTGAGGCTGTACGCAGTGACTTCTTCACGGTACAGCCTACAATAAAAGACGCAGTCGAAAAAGCTATTGCTATAGCTAACGCCAGCAACGACCCACAGGCGGTACTTACCGCGATACACATTGTGCTAAATACGATACGCGCTACACTGGAGATCAAATATGACCACGAGAACTAAAGTTAAAGTCAGGATGTTAAGATGGCACTTATTGCGTAGTGCTAACTACGGTCATGATTACGTAGAGTCTTGTACCATTATAATTCCACCCGAACATCGCAAGAACGCAAGAGCTTTTATTGACAAACATTTTACTCAACATTATCAATGCGGTCATGAACATGACTGTTGTGGCTGTATATACGCTACTTTTGTAACTCGTGCTGTCAAACTCAATCGACGCGTTTGGAACATTCATTTAACGTCGTATAGGAACATCTAACAAAAGGAGACCAAAATGCTAAAGCGTAATCCAAAGTATTTATATGGATATGAAACTTCAGATGGTGTGTTCTTTAAGAATGAGGACGCCGCAAAACTGCATCAAGCGGAAATTGAGCTCAATGAGGCTTGTAGCTGTCGCGGTAGCCAGCATCGAGCTAGTCAAACTCTTGAATGGCTTCGCACGATCAATAGTACTGAGGTTCTGGAAGCCTTAATCGAACTTGCCAAACAGCATGACAAAAGAATCCGCAGTGAACAGTACGAACGCGACATGGAAGAACAGCGTTTACAAGCAGCAGCTGATATCTCAGAGGAGGACAAAATCTAATGGTCGGCACACTCAGCAGTAATATTAGCAGTACCTTTGTTCCTTCTGTCTCAGACTCATCAAAGTTTTATATGGACTTCGATGAAGCACAGTGGGATATGTTCAAGATACTTGTTTCTGCAGAAGAACACGCCGAGAAAATTGGTAAGTCGGTTAAAGACGTCAAACAATTAACCCCGACATTCTGGGAGGTAATTACGCATGCCTAACCCACTGTCTCTCAAACAGGTTATTGATGACTCGCCAAAGAATAGCTTAGCTCGTATACAACTCGCATTACTGTTTACAGCCATAGATATTCTTAACCGGCCTATCGAGCGGCATGACTTGCATACAGACTTGTCATCTGAGCTGTTGCAAGTATGCGCACAAATGAAGTATGATATCTACGGTATATGAGGCTAAAAGTATGACACAACTGGCAAAGCTTAAGAAACCGAAACGGTATAAAATGCCCGATGATATAGACAAAGCCACACGTAGATATATCACAGAGCTTGAACAATACTGTTTTGGCCTGGAGTTTAATCTTGACCTGGCAAAAGCAAAGCTGTACAAAAAGAAACAACCAAGAGCGCAGTATCAACAGGAGATTAAAGTATGCGAACAAACATCGTAGTAGATCAGGAGGAACATGCAAAGTACTCGCCATCAAAGCTGCCGCGGATTGTACTCTGCCCGGCATCAGGGTTATTTGAGCGGGCAGAAGACCAAGGTGCGCAAAACGTATACGCCTCAGAAGGAACCATGCTGCATCTGGTCACTTCTACTTCACTCGAAGCGAATGAGCTCCAGCTCACGCAGCAAACGGTCGATAAGTTCTCTCTGGACATTCCGCAAAAAGACGCGGTACAGGAGTGTCTGGACTATGTTGTCGCCTTACGAGAGAACTATATGTCGCTGGGCAACGACTTCTACGACCTCATTGAGACGAAGGTTGGCCTTGAGGGATTTATCCCAGCAACGGGCTGCGAGGAACTTCGTGAGGTACGTGGCACACTCGACTACGCCCTTGTCGCAGGCCGAGTTCTTCATATCACAGACTGGAAATTCGGCGTTGGCATCGAGGTCTTTCCGGAATCTGAGCAGCTTAAGGCGTACGCTCTTGGCAAAGTCGCGAGCATTGCTAACCTCGCTCGATACGACGAGATTGTATTGACCATCGTGCAGCCGCGGTTATACAATGAAGAACATCTGAAGGTCCTCACTATCACGCCGCAGGAACTCCATGACTGGTTAACAGTTGCTT
>JALNZH010000037.1 GCA_023229405.1 Bacteroidota bacterium | reverse complement strand
GATGTAGCTAGTGAATTTGAACATCACTTGCGACAGACTATCCGCAAGCTGAAGTATCGGTTCACCTTTTTTTCCCATTGCTGAAACTGCAAAAGCGAAGATTACCGAGAAAACGACGATTTGCAGCACATCATTGCGCATCATCGAGTCAATGATATTGGAAGGGAACGCATGCACCAACGTTTGGACAAAAGTCATCGGATGATTTTCTGCAATTTGTCCGAGGTTAACAGTATCACCTTTCAATTCAACGCCGTATCCGGGACCGGTAATGTTCACAACAATTAATCCGATCATCAGCGCCATAGTTGTCACAAGTTCAAAATAGACAAGTGCTTTCCAACCGATACGGCCAACCTTTTTTGCGCTACCTCCCCCCGCAATTCCTGCAACGATACTGCCGAAAATAAGCGGAGCAATAATGACTTTAATGAGATTTAGAAAGATTGTCCGTAAAAATGCTGTTTCCTTAGAAAATTCCGGAGCAAGCCAACCAATCAGCACCCCCACGATGAGTCCTATCAAAATCTGTTTGGTGAGTGAAAGGTGCCACCACTTATTTTTCCCTGTAGATTCCATTATGCTTTTCCTTTGGATTCTTTCAATAAGATCCACATCAAAAGACCGAACACTGCAACGGCAAGCGCTTCGGTGTTCCAAAAGAACGGAAGATATTTATATCCGATTGCCAACGGCATCGGCAGTCCGGTCTCTTCGTCAACAAAATCCGGTATAAAATTTAGAAATGCTCCTGCGACACCAAGTAATGCTCCTCCGGCGATTAAGCCGGATGAAAAGAGCGTTCCTTCACTTTCATCGGTTGCATCCGGTTCGCGTTGATATTTTTTATCCGCAAGTCGGCGAACTACACCGCCAAGAAAAATCGGCAGCGTCGTAGACAGCGGCAGATAGAATCCTACGGCAAACGTCAACGAATGGAATCCTAGCAGTTCCATAAACAATGCAATGCTCGCACCAATCATAATCAATCCCCACGGCAGTTTTTGCTCCAACAATCCGCTGATTAGTACCGCCATCAGATTGGATTGCGGGGCGGCGAGATCTTTTCCGCCGATACCATCTTCTCTTTTATAGACAGGCGTTCCGGACTCTTTTTCCACCAGGTAATTTCCCGGTTCAACTCCTTGAATATCCTGCACCTTCACCAGCAAATATGTCTTTCCATCTTTCCCTTCCATCTCTTCAGCTCGTCCAAGCTGTTGAGGAGAAACGGCAAATGTTTTTTGCACCGGAAGTTCTTTTGCCTGACTCTCATTTAACAGCAGCATGGTAATGCCGATGACCGCGGCAGAAGTGACAACGCCGATCAGGATTGCTAGCTGCTGAGAACTTGGTGTCGCACCGAGTAAGTGTCCCGTTTTTAAATCCTGCGCCGTGGTGCCGGCATTGCTAATAGCAATACAGACCGTTGCTCCAATCACCAATGCGAGATAGGTATATTCCTGCCCGGTCCAACCAACCGCGAGGAAAATCAAACATGTCGCCATCAGTACGGCAATTGTCATTCCCGAAAGCGGCGATGATGACGAACCAACGATACCCGTAATCCGGGCGGAGACGACGGAAAATAAAAAACCAAAAATAAAAATGAGTATAGCGCCAAGAAGATTAACATGAAATGCGGGAACGAGCCATATAAAAAGAATCAGTAATAATGAACCGATTCCCACAACCGTAATCGGTGTGTCCTTTTCTGTGCGAAGCAGTGGTCCGGATTGGTTTGATGAAGTGGAGCGTTCGCTGGTTAACTGTTTCATGGATGCAGTCAGCGAATGCCAAATGGATGGAAAAGCACGAATGAGCCCAAGTACGCCGCCCGTTGCGACCGCTCCAGCTCCCATATATTTAATGTAGTTTCTCCAAATTTCCGTCGGACCCATTTCCGAAATAGGAACTGTTCCAGGATAAATCGGCGTGACGCTTGTGGCACCGATGAATGCAATAATAGGAGAAATAATAAACGCTGCCATCAATCCGCCGCCGACCATAATCAGCGATGTATGCCATCCGATGATATATCCCACTCCCATCAATTCGGGAGCGATGTCCAGCGATACAGATGATCCCCGATAAAATGAGAATGAATGTTCTACCGATGGTTTCCAGAATCCTCCGATATTCGACATCCCTTTCCATAACGCGCCGAGTCCGATTCCTTTAAAGATTTTTGCAGCAGAAGTGCCACCAATTTCTCCAGCCTTAATAATTTCTGCACAGGCCGTCCCTTCCGGAAACCGGAGATTTTCATGTTCCTTCACAATGATATACCGGCGAAGAGGAATCATCAATAATACTCCCAGCACACCTCCGGTTAGGGCAATGAGCAATGTTATCGTCGTCTTCAGCGGAAAGCCCAGAAAAATCAATGCCGGAACGGTAAAAACAACCGCCGCCGCGACTGATTCGCCGGCCGAACCGACCGTCTGCACGATATTGTTTTCCAGGACAGTATTGCCTTTGAGCTTTTTCAGGATCGTAATCGCCATAACAGCAATCGGGATCGAAGCAGATGTCGTGAGACCGACGCGAAGACCGAGATATACGGATGCTGCGCCGAAAACGATACCGAGGATCGCGCCGAGCACGATTCCGCGAAGCGACATTTCTAACGGCGATTCATTCGGGGAGATGTACGGAGTAAACTGTTTGGACATTATTCTTCCAATAAATGATTGAAAAAAATGATGTGAGAATATAGAGAAAATGAGAGAGGAACAAAAGCATTTTTACTTCATCACGATCATGTTGGAGGTGCAGGTGGCGACCAGCTTACCTTTACTGTTGTGTGCTTCTCCTGACAGATGTATGGAAACTGGTCCCCGGGAAACAACACGAACAGAAACGGTCAGTCTATCACCAACGGCAATCGGACGGATATATTGCGTGTGAAGGTCAAGTGTAGTGCAAGGATTTCGTGCAGCAACATAACTAAGTGGACCGAATGCATTATCGAATGCAGCTGTGATAAATCCCCCTTGCATCACACGCATGGGGTTGAGCATCTCTTCCGCCACCGGAATATCGATGGTCAGACTCGTCCTGGATTCATAGTGCCGAACCGACACATTCATCCATGTAAAACAATTCGGTTGAATCTGGGCATTCGGAAATTGCCGGTGCATCTGACTCATTTCATTTTCGAAGAGCTCAAATACTGTATCCATATAACCTTGATTATGTATTATGGGGAAAACTGTATTGTTGCAATGCGTTGAATCTCCGTTCCCGTTGTTATGCGTGAAGCGTGGAGTCGGAGCTGATGCAACGAAATCCGAAACTGCATGATCGGTCTCTCTTCATCCACCATCATCTCGTTGAAGAATTTTTGTTTGCTCAATATTATAATAAATGAAATGTATTGAACGTACAGTGAAAACCAAGTCTGATCAATAAGAATTTGAAGCGATTCATATACACGTTCAATCAGCCGTGCACGTTCGGCCGGAATATCAATCAGCACCATTTTCTCCGCCGGGAAGAGAAGATCAATCGTCAACTCTCGCTGCACAGGATCGATCATGCAACGGGTCATCAGCACAAAAAACGAATGCGTCCGGTTATCGATCAACTCAAACCGGAATGAATCCGAAACGTCGGTCACTATTTGCTGTTGCAGGCTGGAGATTTCATTCTGGTATTCGGGTGGCAATTTCCGTTTCACCTCCTTCAACGCCTCAACCGGCACTTTCTTAAAAGTTGTCATCCGTTGGTCAAACGGGGTTGCAAGGATGTCACCCGTGAACGGTCTCCCGTGCACTTCTTCGTAAATGGTTTTCATCCGATGCGTTCCGATAGTATCACGCGTTTCGGCATCTTGCAAACGGAAATAATTGCCGAACGTCATCGCAGCGAATGCGAAGTTTTTCATCTCTGACAGATTCAATTTTTCATCAACTATTAGATACATCCGGTAGAACAATAATGTAAAAATTATTATTCCAAACCAGGCGAGAGCAGCTCCAACATCCGTTGACGTGAATACATTGACGGTGATAAGGATGAAATTAACTACAACATCGAGGACAAAGAATAGACACCCATAGGCAAAAAGCGATGAGAACATTCGAAAAACAATGGAAGATGAACGGAAACGCTCACCGAGGGTGTACAGTTGCATCAATATCAAATAGAGGGTGCAACAACAGATGATATCGACGTATAACGGCAACATTTTCTATTCGGTTCTCCTGATCTGATACCGAAGAATGTACCTAGAATCTTCGACGAATGCGAAAAATTTCTCCGATTCTGTTGTGTAAAAACAAAACGCCGGACTGTGTCCGGCGTTATTGCATTATTGTCTGTCGTCGAATTTCTATTTCATTGTTTTTAATATCTCGAGTGTAAATTTCCAGAATTTATCCACGGTATCGATATGGATTTTCTCATCTGGAGAGTGCACTCCTTCCAGTGTCGGACCATATGAAATCATATCCATACCCGGAAACTTTTCGCCGATGATTCCGCATTCGAGGCCTGCGTGAATCGCTTTCACATGCGGGTCTTTTCCATAGAGGTTTCTGTACGATTGTTTTGCTACGGTAAGAACTGCGGAATTCAGATTCGGTTTCCACCCCGGATATCCTTCCGTATGAAGCACCTCGGCTCTCGCCAGGGTGAAGATGGACGCCATTGTCTGCAGCGCTTCGGAAATCTCGCTGGAAACAGAGCTACGCTGACTGGTAATCAATTCAATTTTTCGTTTTTCGGTTTTGATGATTGCAATATTGGTTGATGTCTCTACAAGTTCGGGAATATCTGCGCTCATTTTCAACACGCCGTGCGGCAATGCGGAAATTGCCCGCAGCAACAATGCTTGCAGCGGTTTTTTCATTACAATCCCATTTTTCACATCAATATACTCACTGATGATCTGCAGATCCGGTTCAACAGTAGCGAGTTCCGTTTTTATCGTCTCATTCCACTGCGATACAATTTTCGTAGCTTTCTTTACAACCTTTTTAGATACGAAAACAACAGCGTCCGCCTCGCGTGGAATCGCATTGCTCTTGTTACCCCCCTCAACCATCGACACACGCGCTCCGATGCTCTCCAGTCCGATCAACACTCGATTGATGATCTTGATGGAGTTTCCTCTCCCCTTATCAATCTCAAGGCCGGAGTGTCCACCCTTCAACCCTTTGACAACAATCTTAACGGCAACAAAACCTTTCGGCGCTTTTTCCGGTACTAGTTTCCACGATGCAATCGTGTTTCGACCTCCGGAACATCCGACGAAGAGTGATCCTTCTTCTTCCGAGTCCAGATTCATGAGTGTTTTACTTTCCAGGAAACCTGGTTTCAGATTATTCGCACCGGTTAATCCGGTCTCTTCATCGACAGTAAAAAGCAATTCCAGCGGACCATGCTCGATTGTACGGTCTTCCATAATCGCCAGGTTCGTTGCAACGGCAACACCGTTATCTGCTCCCAGCGTCGTACCGTTCGCCATCAGCATATTTCCCTGGCGAACAAGTTCAATAGGGTCCTTAGTGAAATCATGGACTTTGTCCTTATTCTTTTCTGGCACCATGTCCAGATGTCCTTGCAGACAAACCGAAGGGACATTTTCCCGACCATTCGTTGCAGGAACCTTTACAACAACATTCATGAATTTATCTTGTTTCGCAACAAGACCAAACTGTTTGGCAACATTCATCACATATGCCGCAATCGCTTTTTCGTTTTTGGATCCGCGCGGAATCTTGCTGATTTCGGCGAAATATTTCCATAGCAACGTTGGCTGTAAATCCTTAATGGCTTCTGACATAATTGTACTCACGATTAATATTAGTGAATAGAATGATTATGATGTAAAAATACCGAGATTTTTTCCTGAATCCCAGAAGATAATTTGAATGTATGCCATCAATAATTCTTGATGTTTGGAAAACCACAGGAATTGTCTGGCGCTCCATTCAGAATAATGAAACTAATAAACAATTCCCTTATTATAATAGACTTTTCGTAGCTGTCCAAAATAAAACCCTTGTTGACAAAAATTTATCGAAACAAGTGGATTTATGGAAGACATGTTATGTTGAGAAAAGTAAGCCCTCCCCTACATTTCTTACAGTGTTGGATGAGATGTGGGAGGATTGAGCGAGCTTTTTCTCCCCCTACCAAGGGGGAGATACAGAGGGGGGGTCTGAAATCATGAAGGGACTTTTGATGGCGTTTTTTGCCATCTACGGGCAAGTGTGAACGGGATTCATCGCGCACGTTACATGTCGCAAGGGGTTCTTGTGCTTCTTTTCTTGTGCCGACCAAATCTTTCTACCATGTCGGCATTCCTTCGGAACTCCGTCAAGAAAAGAAGGAATAAGTTTTTCTCTTTTATGATTTATTTTGGACAAGAATGTCGAATTTTCGATGGTAACAATATCTGCATAAGTTAAAATCGATATTTTACCCAGTCAAGAAGTTTACGAAATAATGATTTTTTTTTCTTTCCCTCAGTCAACGAAGCGATCTTCCCTTCAAGGATGACTCGAAGAGCCCGTAATTCTCCGATGTTTCCCGATCGATACGATTCCGAAACACGTCTCAGCAAATACGTATAATGTTCGGTCCCGTCGTTTAATGAATATTTCGTGATGTGTTGAAGAATCCGATGAAAATGCGATGCAATTTCATCCCGTTCATATTGCAGCATCGGAATCACCGACTGATCATCGGGATTGACATATTTAAATTTTTTGGCCTGCTCGCTCCATTGCTCGGAAAGCGATCGGATCATTGAGGCGATTTCATTATGCTGCGGCAGCACATTATTTTGCAGCGCCGACTCATAGAACGAAATGATCGTCGTTAAGCGGAACAATTCACCTTCCAGTTTCACCGCTTCCTGTTCCAACGAATTTATGCAATAGAGATATTCATGTTCCAGTTTTGGTATTGCCTGGCTTAACAAATATTCCCGCTGACGGGACAAGGTGTCCAATTCTTCGGTCAGTCGCATGATCGATCGACGGACATCATCAGCAGTATGGAATGTTCCTGTTGGCATAAAAAACAAGTGGACTTGCACTTACGAACAAGTCCACCCCTGGTAATTTATGAAAGAACAACAATATTATTTTTTCCGTGCAACCTTATACAACGTAAGTCCCATGATGGTGAATGCGGCAACACCAAGCAGTGTAAATCCGTCGGCTCCGAGCCCACTCACTATCCCGTGCTCTAAATTTAAAGCGTCCAGTAGACCCCAATTTAATTTTTCATCATACACTTTAACAACGGCAACAATCACTCCAAACAGTGCACCACCGGCAACCAGTCCCGTGGCAAACAAACTTCCTTTGCCAAGCTCAGCATCTTCCTGCCCCTCACCTTTTTGTGACCGAACAGCATCAGCAATACCTTTGATTGCGCCACCGGCAAAGATCGGAAGTGTTGTCGAAAGAGGAAGATACAATCCCACCGCAAACGATAACGATTTTACATTACTGAGTTCCATTACAATAGAGATAAATACCCCGACAAGCACAAACTGCCAATCAAGATTGAATGAGAGTAATCCTTTGATCAGTGTTGCCATCAACGTTCCTTGGGGTGCAGGATAACTTTCTGTTCCAATCGCATGATAAATTCCCTGCGAGATCATTGTGGGAGTTGGTGTATCAAGAATTTGCACCGTCCAACCGATTACCGCGGAAGAAACAATAGCACCGATGAACAATGCGATCTGTTGATATCTCGGCGTTGCACCTACAATGTATCCGGTTTTCAGGTCCTGTGATGTTGCTCCTGCGTTTGCGGCTGCGATACAGATCATTCCTCCGACAACTAGTGCCATTGGTTCATAAATCATCCCGGTCCAGCCGATTCCGATAAAGATCAACGATGTCGCCATCAATGTTGCAATCGTCATTCCTGAGATCGGGTTAGAGGAAGAACCTATGATACCGACGATACGGCTTGATACTGTAACGAAGAAGAATCCGAATACGATGATCAGAAATCCGAGAACGATCTTACTGATAATTGAATCTCCCGGAATAATCGGAAGAACCGCGATCAAAATAACAAGGGCAAGCGATCCGCCAATAACGGTAAGGAATGATAAATCATTTTCTGTACGTGCAATCGAAACTCCACTGTTTCTATTTTTTAAAGAAGCTAAACTTCCTTTGAATGAACTGATGATCGTGGGAAGCGATTTAAGCAGTGTGATAAATCCGCCCGCTGCAACTGCACCCGCTCCAATTTGGCGGATATAGGCAAAGTATACAGCACTCGCAGTGTTGGCGAATGATTGAGTCGCAGGATCCCAGCCCCCTTTTCCTCCAGCAACAGCTAAATCTTTTAAATATCCAAGTGACACAAGCTGTTCCGCAATTGTTGCCGGAGGAACAAGCGAAGCTAATAACGGGATCAAACCAAGCCATGCAAGCACACCACCGGCAACAAGAACACCTGCAATCTTCGGTCCGATGATGTATCCAACACCCATATATTCAGGAGTAATTTCACCGTTAACAGTTGCCGATGGAAAATATTTATTTGTTTGGCTTGTGACCCACGCCGGTGTTTCAGCAATAACGTGAAATACTTTTTGAAGAATTGCATAGGAAAATGCAAACCCCAAACCTTGATATGCTGTCTTTGAAAAATCTCCTCCCTTCTCCCCGGCGATCAATACTGACGCGCAGGCAGTTCCTTCAGGATACGGAAGCGTATCATGTTCCTGAACGATGAGCGAACGGCGAAGAGGGATCATCATCATTGTTCCAAGGATTCCGCCAAGCATCGCCAGAGTAAAGATCGTCCAGTAATTGAAGAACGCTGCGCCGCCGCTTTCGATGGAGAGAAATAAGAATCCGGGAAGCGTGAAGACAACACCCGCCGCGATCGATTCTCCTGCAGAGCCGGTCGTTTGAATGATGTTATTTTCAAGAATTGTTGTTTTAAATGCTTTTTTCCCAAGTGAGATCGCAATAACAGCGATCGGAATGGAAGCAGATACGGTCAGTCCGGCTTTTAATGCCAGGTATACTGTCGATGCGCCGAAAATGATGCCGAATAGAGCGCCAAGCAATATGGATTTGACAGTAAACTCCGGAACCATCTGCGAATCCGCAATGAATGGTTCGAACTTCACCGTTTGTTGTGTTGGTGAGGACATTAGCTTCTCCTATTAGTAATGATTATTGTCACTGATTACTCAAATACGTATCGTTACTGACCGATGCCAAATATTGCCTTGAAAATATGTCCAGCCATTTGCGGATTCTCTTTCAGGCGGCGGACGGAATAGGCATACCAATCCTTTCCGAACGGAACATACACACGAAGACGATGTCCTTCCACAACGAGCCGTTTACGCGTTTCATCGCGAACACCGAGCAACATCTGGAATTCATACCGGTCTTTTCCGATCCTCATCTCTTCAATCATTCGTTTTGCTCCATTGATAAGCACGTCATCGTGCGTAGCAATGCCCACGTAACTTCCTCCTTCAAAAAGGATTCTGAGCAGTTTCAAATAGTTATTCTGGATCCCTGCGCGGTCCTTAATCGCCACATCCGCCGGTTCAACATAAATTCCCTTGCACAAACGTACATTAGCTTGTTCCGACGCCAGCTTTCGAATATCGTTTTCGCTGCGGTGCAGATACGCCTGAATAACAATGCCGACTTTTTCATACCGTGAACGCATTGCTCGATAGATTCCAATTGTGTCGTCGGTGCACGTACGGTCTTCCATATCGATCCGGACAAAATTATTGAATTGCTTCGCCGTGTCAATAATCGTCGAGACATTATCCTGGCAAAATTGATTGTCCATTTTCAAACCGAGCGATGTTAGCTTAATGGACAAATTGGAATCGAGCGAATGCTCCGCAATGGCGCGAAGGACTTTTGTACTACCGTTGCGGCTCTGCACTGCCTGATCTTTCGTGAAAATATCTTCGCCGAGAACATCAACGGTCGTCATGGCGTTCTCCGAGTTCAAATTGACCACTTTCACAACTGCTTCGGCAAGTGTTGCGCCGGCAATGTACCGTCCGGCAATTTTGGCGACGATGGGTTTCGGAACATACGGCATCGTTCCGACGATAAGACTATTAAGAAGATTCATACTTCGATGTTAGGACCGGCAGCGTATGTTTGACCCTGCCGGTCGGTGGAAAAAATCAGAGCGGAAAGATAAAACTCACTTTTGGAGTTACACGCTTTTGCTGCGAATATCCTTGGACGTTTCCGTCATGATCTCTATTGGGTGCAAATGTTATAGTATACAACATAGAGACAATCATAAAGGGGTATGGTTTATATCCGACCTCAGCATACAATAACGACCGGCTATCAAGCGTAAACACATCTTTACCATTTTTAATATTCCGTTTGTCGTACCCGAGGCTCACATGAATAAGAGGGATTTTATCTCCTGTATTTGTTCCAAGATGCAATGCGCCACTCTCCGGATCATCATCCAATTTTCTATAGGAACCTTCCACCTGAATAGTCCCCAACACATCAACCATAAGACTTCCGAAAAACCCGGCGCTTGGTTTTGTAGTGTTCTCCAAAAGTTTGGCTTTGCTGTACAGAGTATCCTTTTTTGTAATGTCGTCTGTATTTATTTGATATCGTTCGATTTCATAAAAAGCGTCAAAATAAGAAGGTATATACTTCTCAGTTTGACCGAATCGTCGTTCCAGTTTCGATGTGAGCGTAACTAAACCGAACGCGGATGCATTCATTTCAACACCAGTTGCAAAACCGTGACCAAAATTGAGAATCTTAGAATAATCGAGATAATAGGTAAGATTGAACACCGAAGAATTGACCAGCGGCAGGCCAAGATCCAACCCGACCGCTGAGACCGAGCCATTGTTATACTTCTTTTGGACACCACCGGTAGTGTCGATCTGTGTATCGCGGGAATCTTCTCGCAGGTCACTGGCGAAGGTCGCGCCGACTTCCAGTTTCCCAAGAATCGGTACGGATGCTGCGGGGGTGAACTGCAAGGGTCGAACATATCCTCGAGTCCCAAGTATGCCGATGTCAGTTACGTCACCATAGACAGTTTCAACGCCCCATTTTTCAAAATTTACATCGATTTCAGTACCAATCCTGCGATTATCAACACTGGGACTGTTTTTATAATTATAAAGCACTGTGCCATGTCCGAGACGTGCATAATCCAAGATGCCGAGGCGAATATAAAATTCATCTCCTTTTGTCCCATAGCGCAAATACCGGATGAATCGTGCTCGCTGCAACTCTTGCCAGCGAATCGATTGATCTTTACTACTCACGTAGAAGTTGAGATCCAAACCGACGCCAAATTTTCCGAAGGCAATTTCCGGAGCAAGCGATATTAGATAATACGCATCGTCGCCAATCCAGGTCATGCCGACGCCTCCTTTGGCTACTCCGCTGGTCCCTCCAGCTTTAGCCGCAGTCGTTTTTGATTGTGACTGTGCCATTGTTCCGAGAAGTGTAAAAAATAATGCTGCAATAAAATACTTTTTCATTTTCATCCCCCTGTTAAACGCTAAACAACATACGTACAATAAACACCGCTCCAAGCATTCCGAACAGATCCGCAATCAGTCCAGCGGGGAGTGCATGGCGGGTATTTTTAATCCCGACAGAACCGAAATATACCGCAAGGATATAAAAGGTTGTTTCGCTGCTACCGAACATCGTCGATGCTAACACGCCGATAAAAGAATCCGGTCCGTTCGTCTTCATCAGTTCCGTCATCAATCCCATCGATCCGCTTCCGGAAAGCGGACGAAGCAAACCAAGCGGAAGGACTTCCGCCGGCATGCCGATCAAGTTCGTTACCGGCGAGAGCACTGCAACGACAACATCCATTGCGCCACTGGCACGAAATACTCCGATGGCGAACAACATTGCTACGAGGTACGGAATGATCTTTACTGCGGTGGTAAAACCGTCTTTCGCTCCTTCAACAAATACTTCGTACACTTTTACTTTTTTGATCAATCCCCATCCAAGGAATACCAGAATGAAGGTTGGAATAGCAACCGCAGAGATCACATTCACAATCGAACGGAATATCTCAGCCATTGGTTTCCTCCTCTTTCGTCACTTCCATTTCTTTTTTGTATTTCGGAAGGCGCTGCAGGAGTTTCACGGAAATCAAGCCGGCCACCGTTGCACAACCAGCGCCGAAAATCGATGTACCGATAATAATTCCGGGATCGGCGGAACCGAGTCCTGCGCGAATGGCGATGGCCGTTGCAGGAATAAGCGTCAGTCCGGCAGTATTCACCACCAGAAACGTACACATGGCGTTGGTGGCAGTACCTGCTTTCGGGTTAAGTTTATTCAATTCTTCCATTGCCTTTAATCCCATCGGCGTTGCCGCATTGTTCAGTCCGAACATATTCGCGGCAATATTCATAATCATTGCAGCGACTGCGGGATGGTTGGAAGGAACATCCGGGAACAGTTGCCGGGTAACCGGAGTCATTAATCGGGTCAGCATTTCCAGCAATCCCGCCGCTTCGCCAACTTTCATGATGCCGAGCCAGAGCGCCATCACTCCGATCAATCCAAGTGAGATGGTAACCGCCGTATCGGCAAAGTCGATTGCCGCTTTCGTTACCGCCTTAATTTTGACGAACGATATTTTTTCCATTGTAAAGACAATTGCGCCGGAAGAAACATTATACGAGCTTACCAATGCTTCCAGTTTTTCTTTCCCTCCTGCCGCTTTTGCCATTTCCTTCCAAAAATCCGGAGTATTTTCTGAGATGGTAAGTTCCAATTTTTGTCTGCCGGAAGAGAGTGTTGTTAGCGTTGCCGGGTGTCGAATATCGGAAGATGTTGAAGTAACATTATAAAATTGATTGAACGATGCTGCGGGAATGACAATCTCACCCTCATACGAAGGATGAACGGAAACGCGCTGATGGGTTATTTCAAAGCGGGATGAGATTGGAACACCATTACGGTATGTATTCGTTATTTCGTCGTTGATATCCCTTCCGACCGCGGTAAAGATACCGATGAGCAGAAGGGAAATCCAAACATAATTAAGCATGGGCAAACCGCGCAGTTAATAAGCTGAGTATTTCAATTGTATAATATAACCGATGATAAAAAATGAAGCAAGGGAATGTTACGAAAAAGATCACTCTGTACGCAAACAAACCCTGCAGATCGCTCATATTTCACGCTCTACAGGGTTTGTATTCTTCACTCACACTGTCCGCTCACGCTTCGTTCTGCGCGGGAAGGGTAAATATGAATGTCGTTCCAACATTCAACTCACTAACCACGCTGATCGTTCCGCTATGCGCCTGAACAATCAATTTACAAATGGCAAGACCGAGGCCGGTTCCCTTCTCCTTCGACTTGGTCGATGACGATACCTGACGGTACTGTTCGAACAACAGCGGAATCTCTTCCGGTTTGATACCGACACCGGAATCACTCACCGACACTTTAATAAAATCGGCATTCGCTTCCGCAGAATGTTCTTTTTCCACTCTGATCGACACGATACCGTTGTCCGGAGTAAATTTCATCGCATTCGAAAGCAGATTCGTCATCAACTGAACGATCTTCCCGGAATCGGCGTCCACACGGGGAAGTTCCGGGTTTACGTCAGTTTTTAGTTCAATATTCTTTCTTTTAAACTGCAGCAGAAAAGGCTGCAATGATTCTTCAATCATTTCATGGATCGTGATTGTTTGCTTATTGAGAAGCATCTGTCCCGCTTGGTATTTCGACAGATCAAGCAAGTCGTTGACCAGATTTGCCATACCGCGGGTGGAAGCCAGAACGGTCTCCATCAGTTTTACACTATCCGAATCCAGCTGCTTGCCGTTTGTATAGTGACGAAGAATATAATCGATGCTGCTAATGACGATGGTCAGCGGCGTACGCAGATCGTGCACAAGCATGGCCATAAACTGCGATTTTACCTGTTCCAGTTCACGCTGCACCGCCATCACACGGTAAATAGAACGAACGCGGGCAAACAGCTCTTCCAGATCAATTGGTTTGGTCAGATACTCTTCCGCACCAAGTAAAATCCCTTCCGCGATGCTTTGGGGATCGCGTTTGATCGCAGTTAGGAAAATGACCGGGATTCTTGATGTGGCAGGATTGGCACGAAGGCGACGCAACGTTTCAAATCCGTCCATCTCAGGCATTTGTATGTCCAGGACGATCATATCCGGCTGCTGCTCTTCGGCAACCACAAGACATTCCTTGCCGCTCGATGCCCTGAACATCGAAATCGGCTTTTTCTTCAGCGCAAATTCCAACAGATCCAGATTGTCTTCGGTATCATCAACAAACAATACTTTTGGAATCGTTGGCACGGTTTCATCATGTTCAAACATAGGACATCTTTCTAATTCTTCTCAATATGGAGTGCGTGTTTGATTGCTGTGGAGAGCGTCGCAGAAGAATAATCCTTCTTCTTCAACAATTCTCCAGTTAGATTATTAATCTCCGCAATCTGCGTCTCGTTTAGGTCAATTCCCGTCAGAATCACGACCGGAATCGAGTGCCAATGTTCCGATTGTTTCAATTTTTTGAGCACTTCGAATCCATCCATTACCGGCATGCTCAGATCCAATAAAATCATGGACGGTTTGCTCGATTCAATTTTCGTCATTGCAGCCTGACCGTTGGTCGCCGTTTGTACGGAGAATCCTTCTTCTTTCAACACCTTCACCAACAGCGATCGGAAATCATCGTCATCGTCAACGACTAGAATATATTTATCATCCTTCGACGCCGCTTTCCGAACCGTTCGTAATACGAGCGAAACATCTGCCGGTTTCGGCAAATAATCAATCGCGCCAAGTGAAAATGCGAGCGGAATATTATCTACCATGGAATGAATGAGCACCGGAATATTTTGCGTCAGCGGATTCGCTTTTAATTCTCTCAACACCTGCCAACCATCCTTTTTCGGCATCATAATATCAAGTGTAATAACAGACGGCTGTAATTTCTCCGCAAGTTTAATTCCATCATCGCCTGAATTCGCGCCATACACCGTGTATCCTTCGGGAACAAGGTATTTGCGGAGAATTTCGATCACGTCCGGTTCGTCATCGATGCACAGAACCCGCGTTTCGCCATCCTTCTTTAATGCAGCAATATCCATCTGTTTAATTTGTTGCTCGATTGAAATTTCCTTCGGCACCACCGGTGCAGCGGAGACAATTACTTCTGCCATATCATTCGACTGATACACCGGAGGAATAGTCAGTGAAAATGTAGAGCCCTTGCCGACAATGCTGTCAACGGTAAGGTCACCGCCGAGTAATTGTGCCAGTCTGCGTGCAATTGGAAGTCCCAAACCGGTCCCTTGGTATTTCCGGGAATGACTTGAATCGACTTGTGAAAATTCCTCGAAGATCCTGCCGAGATTCTGCGGTTCGATGCCAATACCGGAATCAATGACTTCAATCCTGATTTTACTCCCCACTAGTTTCGCCCGGAGAGTAATTAATCCGTTTTCATCGGTAAACTTAGATGCATTACTGAGCAAGTTCACCAAGATCTGTTTAATCTTCAGCACATCTGTGTTGAACAAAGGAAGATCGGGTACGATTTCGTTCTTCAGATGAATATTTTTCTGACGAATTAATGCTTCCGCCGTCATGATCGCGCCGTTGATAACACCTTCCACTGAATCCGATTCGATGCTGACATGCATCCGGCCAGACTCGATCTTGGAGAAATCAAGGATATCATTGATCAGTTGCAACAGGTGTTTCCCGTTCTTCAGTACTTTTTCCAATGCCTTCCGCTGATCATCCGTCAATGGGTCGCCGCGGTCGCCGAGAAGAATCGATGAGAAGCCGATGATTGAATTCAGCGGTGTCCGCAATTCATGAGACATATTCGATAGGAAGTCTGATTTCACTCGGTACGCTTTTTCCAGTTCCTGCGTTTTCGTATTGAGCTCATCATGCTTCTTGGAAATCTCACGGGAGAGTTCTTGAGTTTCTTCGTAATTTTGCACGTTGGTGAGTGCAACACCCATTTGGGGAAGCACTCCTTCAACTAGACTACGCGTTAAGTCGGAAAATTTTTGCATTGAACCGAAAATTAAAATCCCGACAAGATTTTCCTGAAAGAGAATCGGAAATGCATAGGTGAATGCGGGAACGTGCGATTGAACTCCCGTTTCGATCGACAGCAAAGTATTTTGGGCAACATCGTATATCTCGAGCGGCTGTTGTAAGCGTGCACATTCGCCAACAATCCCTTCGCCAAGGGAAAACATTGTTTGTGTTCGGTGTTCGTTGCTCATGGCAAATTTTCCGGCGAGCACCAGTTTGTCCATGCCTTTCTTATAAATATAGAGAGCGCCGACACCGGAATGGGTCTGTTGACACAACAGATCCAGGCTTTCCGACACGACCCCGCTGAATGTATCGTTGCGATTCAGCGTCGTCATCATATCCGAATATGCCTTCACCCGGGTATAATTTTCGTTCAGCATCGCAGACATGTAATTGAACTCGTTTGCCAGCTGGCCGAATTCATCCACCCGATGAAGGTCGATTGTTACAAATTTCGACTCGACAATATTTCGGGTACCTTCACGCAGCTGTTCCAGCGGCTTGGTAATTGAACGGCTGAGAATAAATCCGAGAGCAATAGCAAACAATGCAAACAGCACATTCACAATAATGATAAACTGTGTGAGTTCACCTCCAAGCTCCCGTGCATTATCTATACGAAGCGATTGTGACAGCAGTGATTTTTCATAAATTGCGGCTGTCAGCAGACGTGCTTGTGCAAGATAATTCCGGTCAACTTCTATTCTATCAATTGCTGTTTTCAGAATCGCAACTGAATCTATGCTGATGTTTCCGACAAGTAGCTGCATCTCCGGTTCGCCGACAAAGTGAGTCCATTCGAAGAAGAGCGATTCAATCTGTTCCAAACTTACATTCGTTAACGAATCGGTATTTTCTTTTTTAATCGCATCAACGAGCATCCCGAACTCACTCAACCCTTTATCAAAATCAGTTTTGAATTGTTCGTTTTTCGATTGTGCGTATAGGTCGAGGTTTTCGGGAATATCTACAATTGCAGCTCGCAACCGTTCGAGGTGTTCCAGGAATTGAACTTCAGAGCTGGAAGATTTGTATTCCTTTTCAATCGTGACCTGCCTATTGGTCACGATCCACGTCATGGCAACAAGAACGACAAGGAGAAAACCGAAGTATCCCAGTACTTTAAAATAAACTTTTGTACGAAACATACGCCCTTACAATTAGGTATTCGTGTATTTTCGAATAAGTTGTGTCAACTCTTCTGGATCCATCGGTTTTGTACAATGTTCTACGCACCCGATAGCCTTGGTCATGGTTTTATCTTCCGCCCTTGCTTGCGCAGTGAAGGCGATAATTGGAATATGTTGAATCACCGGATTTGCTTTTATCAGTTTCACGGCTGCAAAGCCGTCCATTACTGGCATTTGCATATCCATCAATATAAGGCTTGGAATGTGTCGTACGGCCAGCTCTACAGCTTCCTTGCCATTCTCAGCTTGCAGCAGTTCCAAATCCAGTCCGCTTCGCTTCAGCATGAACATCACCAGATCCCGGTTATCTTCGTCATCTTCGGCAAGTAAAATTTTCTTTGTCATTCCTGCTCGGTACTCCAATTTTGGCACATTGTCGATAAAGTTATGAAGCAAGGCGTTGAGATGCAACACCGAAAATACCGTCTTTATTGTGTGAGGTTGATTGCCGAGAAAATTCTCTGAAATGCCGCTGCGGTAATGGAGGTATTACAATGTTCTAATGTAGGTGGACTGAATTTGCAGGTAAGTACCGGTGGCGAAAGTCACTGCCCTATCCACCGAACGGCGGGTGTGGCAGTGACGGAAACAGCCGAATACCGGTCAATGAAACATATCGTTCATATTGTTGTAAATCTGCATTCGTGCTCTCACCTCGTTCAGTTTCTGCATAATTGAGATCACCCGTTCACTGCTGTTTTCGGCAAGTTCGGAAATAAAGAGTTTGACATTATCGTCATCGCATTGCTGGATCATTTCTTCCGCCAATCGCACAATCTCCGATTCTAACTGCATTGCCCTTGTCAACGCTGAACAGGTGTTCCTGCACGTTTGTTCACAACGAAATGGTTGAAGTGCCATAACACCCTCCTTATTTATACTGCTTGGAAATGTTCCGCGGCAAATTGCGCTCCCGCATGCAACGCTTCTTCATTCAGCGGGATAAGATGATGATGCCGTTCCGGCAGCACTTCATGCAGCGCCTGTAGCACATGGGAAATGCTGACAATCGGCCTTCGCTCCAGAAACGCACCGAGCAAGATCATATTCGCAACTTGTTTTTTTCCCATTTCAACCGCCATTTGGGTTGCCGGAATCATCATCTGCTCTATATCATTTCGAGTGCTCGGTGTAATAATGGTGGACTGTTCACAGAGCAACAGTCCACCCGGCTTAATTTTTTTCTCAAACTTATCCAACGAGGGCTGGTTCAGAATAATGCCGGAATCGAACATGGTAACGATGGGAGAACTAACCTTTGTCGGGGAAAC
>JALNZH010000385.1 GCA_023229405.1 Bacteroidota bacterium | reverse complement strand
GTAGTCTTTTGTTTCTGTGACAAGGGATGGAGCGAAGAATATACTTGGGGACATTGCCTTCCAGGCAAATTCTTCGTACCGAAAATAACAGCAGAACTCAGAATGACAACAATCTAATACTCATGCAATTAATAACTGATGTTACGCAAAACAACACACCTGGTCATGGTGAGCACGGCGCAGCTTAACCTCTTAGGTCATCCTTCTGCCAACGGCATCCATTCGGGAGGCGTATCCTTTCCCGAAGGAATTCCTTCGGAACAAAAAACTAAGGATTTGCTCAGGATGACCGCTGTTTCTGCGCCGCGCCGAACCATGTTCCCAATAAAATTAATGTATGCGTAACTTCAGTTAATAATTGAAGCATCTAAAAATAGGTTGTCCTTTGTCATTCTGCACTGAGCGACGAGGAATAACATTGAGACGGGATTTTTCAGATGACGAAAATTATAATTGTTCTTCTTCCCTTTCAAGAAACTGCTCTAAGAAAGTATAAAACCTCTTCGTATGTTTTCGTTCCAGCAAGTGCACCATCTCATGCACCACCACCTGTTCGATCGCCCCGATCGGTTTCTTTGCCAATTCAAGATTCAACCAGATTCGCTTCCTTGTGATATTACATGTCCCCCACTTCGTCTTCATCTTTTTAATTCCCCACGCGCTCACACGCACATTCATTTTGGATTCGTACTGAGCGACATAGCCCGGAATAATCTCTTGTAATTGTTGACGATACCAGGCATCCAAAATCTCTTGCCGCTTTTCCCTTCCCGTTTTCGGTCGCACAAACATGCGCATGCAGTATTCGCCGTTGGTCTTTGCACCGTTTGACTCAAGAGTTTTTGTCATTCCGAATCCCGTAGTCATCCAGAGCATAGTCGAAGGATGACGCGATGAAGAATCTGACACGCTGTCCAGATTTTCTCGAAGTGATGCCTTCGGCTCTCGTCCCCCTATTGTATGTAAATCGAAGCAGGGCTCGAAATGACATTGATCGAGTGTAAGTTTCGGCTTCCCCGTTCTCTCTATCACTTCCAGCCGATATCTTCTTCCAAGAAAATAATGTTCTTCCCCACTCTCATACTTCAACGGCGCAATCCATTTCCCCTGTTGTATTTTTGTTCGATGCTTACGGATCCAGACGATCTTGGATCGGACAAAATGGTGAATCTTTTCTTCCGGATAATTGTGTGGAGCGGAGAGTGTAATATTTCCAAATGGAGGAGTAATGCGAAGATTCAGATTCTTAATCTTCTTTGTAACAATCTCAACCGATAGGTCATCTATAGTAATCTGTTTCTTCAAATTCATGTACCACTGCAACATGCATTATCGTCATCCTGGGTGAGCACGGTTTTTTGGCGCGTCGAAGGATGATCTGAATATTTTTTTAAAATACAATTTGTCATTCTTGCAATCTTGATAATTTATACTGGCTTACGTGAAGCAGTTTCATCGTTTAGTATCCACAAGATCACCACGCTTACTATCGCCGCAAAAAAGCACCACACGGACGTGAGATACTCAACGTACATAATACCTGTCACCACACATGCTACAAACATTAACCCACCGAGCAGACGGGTTCTTTTATTACTGGAGACAAACAGCGGCGGGATTGCTGCAATCACGTAGATAAAAAAGACTGCGTCGGCGTATTCTTTTGGAAAATCGCTGATGTACTGGATATGATGTTCTACTATTTGTGGTGAAACATTCATAAACAACAGACAATACGTATAATAGATGGCTACCACACTCCCCATCGCAAGCATCATCCGCAAGAGCTGTTTTCGTTTGTAATCCTCTTCCATCAATAATACTGACAGCGGCATCAACACCGGCCATAACACTCTGGCAACGAATAAGAACATATATGTTCCGTAGTGTTCAATATGTGCATACGCCGGATTCGATAGCCCGAACCAGACGAGTCCTTCGGAGAATTGCTGAATCCCAAATACCAACGGGATCGCAGCAAATGCCGTTTGAGAAGGAACATGGACTTTCTTTATTGCGGCAACGCCGATCGTGGATAGAACAACGCCGCCTGCGAAACTTGCTTCTAATGAAAAACACATATTAATTTTTAGTTTAACGTTTCCAAATTATCAAAATACTTACTGATGTTACGCAAAAAGGGAAAAAATGGTTCGACGCGGCGCAGAAACAGCGATCATCCTGGGCAAATCCTTTGCTGTTTGTTCCGAAGGAATCCCTGCGGGAAAGGATGCATCTCCCGATAGGGATGCCTTCGGCAGAAGGATGACGTAACTATCTTAGCCTGCGCCTTGCTCACCATGACCGTTTTTCTTGTTTTGCGTAACGTGAGATACTTATTTAATTGTACAACCATTCTCTGTTTCACCTTTGTTCAATATTTCATCTAAATCTTTCGGCCAAAGCATTTCTCTGGTTCTTTCCTTATTCCGATAATTCATCCCAAGTGCATAGCCAAATCCAAACGTATTATATAATGCTATTGCCCGTTGTTTGGCCAATTTTTCTTTTCGGGTCAACTGTTCACCATCATTTTCCTTTTGTTCATACGGTCGCAGGGCATAATACAACATCATTTTCATAGCATTTCTTCCAGCCTCCTCGGGTGTCATATCCGACCACTCTTTCGGTAGATTGTTTTGAAACAACACCTCGCCGACTTTACCCATAAACCAAAAGGTCATGTCATAGGCAAGAGAAGCGAGTGCTTCGTGCGACCATCGAATTGTCACCCTATATTTATTGGCACTGATTTTCTCTATAGTATTTAATTTTTTGTTGGGAACTCCTTCGTCAACAATAAGCGAACGATTTTCTTGAAATCGAAACGTTCTAGGTAATTTCCAATTATCGGGAATTACTGTAATAAACACCATTTCTGAATTA
>JALNZH010000038.1 GCA_023229405.1 Bacteroidota bacterium | reverse complement strand
CGGATTTTACCTGCAATGGCTCAATTACGAAAACGAGCGCCGGCAGGATGTGCTGTACGGTTATCCGAATACCGTTGTGTCATATCCGGTTTCGGGATTTATCGTCCCAAGCTGGTTTGCCGAAGGCGTCGCGCAATATAATCGACCGGAACTGAATTATGATTTTTGGGATTCGAATAGGGATATGATTTTGCGTTCGTATGTGTTGGATTCCAATATGCTTTCGTGGAGCGAAATGAGCGTCTTTGGAAAAACATCACTCGGTAACGAATCATCATACAATGCAGGTTTTGCCCTAACAAAATTTATCACCGAACAATACGGACAAGAGGCCATACCGAAGATTGCAAAAGGAATTTCCCGCGTTGATAACATTATGATCGATCAATCAATTGAACGGACGCTCGGAATATCCGGTCAACAATTGTATGATCTATGGAAAGATTCCATCACAGCACGGTATGCAAAACAAACGGAAGGCATTCGGTCGAATCTTGTCGAAGGAGAAAAGTTCTTTCTTGATGGGAATGACAGCCTGACAACCGGTATTGGGTTCGGCAATTTAAATCCGTCGTTTTCGCCGGTGGGAAATAAATTTGTCTTTACCTCGAACAAAGAGAACGACTATCTCGGTCTTTCCGGTGTGTACCTTGGGAATTTTGAAACGCGCAAAGAAACATATATTACTGGCGGAGTACGTTCGCAATTGTCCTGGTCCCCCGACGGAAAAAAAATCTATTACACCAAACACTCACACAACAATCCGAACGGTTCCGAACTGTCCGATATCTACATCTACGACCTGGATGAAGAGGAAGAGACGCGCCTCACATTCGGACTGCGGGCAATCAGCGCCGCGCTCTCGCCGGATGGCACGCATTTTACTTTTACATACCAAAATGACGGAACGGTGAATATCGCCGTTGTGGACAGCAATGGAAAAAATTTTCGTCAACTAACCCCTTTTGCTCACGGAGAACAAACATACCATCCAGTATGGTCACCCGACGGCCGGTGGATCGTCTTCGGATATTCGGTGAAAGACGGACAGGATATTGCACGGATCTCCATCGACAGCGGTACGGTGGAATTTCTCGTTCCGGGGGAAGATGACGCACGCGAACCAGCTTTTGTTGCGGATGGTTCTGCAATGATATTCTCGTCGGACCGGACAGGTATTTTTAATTTGTTTCGGTATGAATTTTTGAACGGTGCCATAACCCAGCTGACGAATGTGCTCGGGGGAGCATTTACGCCGACTGTTCATCGGACCGGTTCCATCATCTATTCCGGATATACTTCTGAAGGCTTCAAATTGCGAATGCTGGATAATCCGCAATCGAAGGATTTTTCTTCATCATCGTATTTGTTTTCCAAACCGCATCCAAAAATGGAAACGGATCTTTCCCCATCTTTTCCGATATTCGATTTTGCGTCGTTGCGCAAGTATAATGACGATACACTGACGATGAGCGACAGCAAACCGTATAAAAATCTTTATACGAGCATTGCGATCATTCCGTTCCTGCGTTTAGATAATTACAACACCAAAAGCAGCGGATTAGAATTCTTGAAACCGGGATTTTATTTCGTTTCGTCCGATGTCATCGAAAAAATGAGTATGTTCGGCGGCGCGGCAATCAATACTATCCTTGAGCGGGATCTGTTCCTGATTTTTGAATATCGGGACAGGCTGCTCGGTTTCCATCAACTTGGCTGGCATCCGACACTGTCGCTGGAATTATATAATGTTTCTCGAAAACGAACAGGGGAAAAGATTACCATTGTGGAGGAATTTGAAGAAACCACCGCGGACATCACCTATAGTTTGTTCGAGATAGATCTTTTCCTGAAACAGCATCTGTTCGCACCGTCAGATCTCTTGACGCTGGGATTTACCTACAGTCAATATAGCAGTGCCCTCAGTTCTTTCCTTGTGAAAAGCAGCGCACTGCTGGTGCCGGCCTCTTCCGAGGATTATTTCAAAGGGAAAAATTTTTCGCTTCAATATTCGTTTTCCGGAATCATTCCGTCCCGTACGATGGAAATTAATCCGGTGGGCCGTACATTTTCACTGCGGCTGGACAATGAACTTGCGAATTTTGTTTCCGAGGATTCGACCGGTGCATCGGAATTCGAAGCAACCGAATCAGGCATTAAGCTAAAGCTTATTCCGTATTCCATTCGCCGCGCGGATGTTCGCTATACCGAACATTTTGCACTACCGTATTGGAAACATACGCTTTCGTTCACACTGCGCGGCGGTACGGTTTTCGGCCGCCAAGTTCCGGACTTTTTTGATTTCTATGCAGGCGGACTTGTTGGAATGAAAGGATACCCGTTCTATTCAATCAGCGGCAATGAAATTGCCACACTGAATGTAGCGTATCGTTTTCCGATCTGGGAGAATATGGATTTCCGGGTTCTGCAATTGTCGTTCAGCCGGCTGTATGGTGAGTTTCATGCGGATTTCGGTAATGCATGGAGCGGTCTGCCGGACATTAAAAAATTCAAAAAAGATGCCGGGTTCGAGCTGCGCGTGGATGCATTTTCGTGGTACGCCTATCCGACCCGTATTTTTATAAACGGAACGTATGGAATCGATTCGTTCACATATAACCGCCGCGATATTACGGCGCGATACGGTAAAGAATGGCGATTTTATTTCGGGATCCTTTTTGGGTTTGATTTCAGTAACGATGTAAAACGATTAGCGAGGCATTTCGATGGATTGTAAATCCATAGTGGTTGTAATGGTGTTTGTTGTAAACTTTATTGCGACGGCAGGTGGACCTGCAGTAACCGGAAATTTTAGAAGGGATGTGATGATTCAACAACTGGATTCGATCACAACGCAATCCAGTGTAATCGTCGTTTCCCCGTATCATCAGAATCCTTTTGTGAATGGATTTTATTCACTCGTACTTCCAGGAGCAGGACAATTTCAATCGGAACGATACACGAAAGCGGCAATTTTTCTCGGAGCGGAATTAGCGTTTATTGCGTATGCCGTATTGAGTGATAAAAATGGAGACAAAAAAACAGCGGAGTTTCAGAAGTATGCGGAAGCGCATTGGAGCGCTGAACGTTATGCACAATGGATCAGAATGTACGGCGTTGCCGACTATGGTCCCGCCACTTCGATTGACATGGACAAAGTACGTCAGAATGACTTTGCCGAGATTAATGCCTGGGAAAGTGCTTCCGGTCCGAATAAAATCGGATTCTCCCATCAGCTCCCCAGATATGGCGATCAGCAATATTACGAATTGATCGGGAAGTATTATCAATTCAAATTCGGATGGGATGCGTATCCGACGGATGCGAAGGGAATTCCTCAATCCGATAACAGAGATTATTTTAATAATTTCACTGCGGATAAACAGATTAAAAATTATGCGGCGGAGCGGGGGAAAGCGAATGACTATTATTATGCTGCGAGTTTTGCCCTGAGTGCATTAGTGATCAACCACGCACTGAGTGCAATCGACGCGTTCCTTTCAACAAAGAGTTTTAATCAGGAACTGAGCGCATCATTGCAACTGACTCCGGTGGACGGAATGGAAGGGAAGAGACTGATGTCGCAAGTGAAGGTGAGTGTGGGGTTCTAACAAATACCAAATTATCAAATTATCTAATCCGGAATGAATTGTTAAGAATATGACAATCTGATAATTTGTAATTTGCAATCTTCTACTTGTTTACTCGTAAGATATTCACGACCCCCGCAGCAAAAAAGATGATGTTTGCCAGCCATGCCGTTAACAGAGGATTTAAGTCCCCGTTATAACCGAACACATTGCTGATTTTCATGAAGACCATATAAATGAACACCACGGCCGCGGAGATACCGACCTGCAATGCAATACCCCCTTTTCGCTTCCCGAATGAGAATGGAATTCCGAAAAGGACAACAATAACGCTGGCGAATGGGAATGCTACTTTGTTATGATAATCCACCATCCATCGCGCAGTATCGTTCCCGCTGTTTTGTTGTCGTTCAATAAACTCTCCTAACTCGGTATAATTCATTTCTTCCGGGCGTTCCACTTTTTTTACAATATCCTTTGGCGAAAAGGTGAGATCCCGGAAAAGATATGAGTCGAACGTAATCATGTGTTCACCCTGCGGCGTTAAGATCCGCTGTTTCCCCTGACTCATGGACCATGTACCGGAGATGGAATCCCAGATGATTTGCTTTCCATCCCATCGTTGTGAAATACTAATTAGAGTAGAATCGCTGAATTCCTGTATTGATGTCCGTGTTCCGGTCCGCGATGCTCCATCGTAATACGAGATATACACTATTCGTTTTTTCCCATCCTGAAGATAGATGTTCGTCCGCGCGGTCGATTCCAGGCTTCTATTAAGGTATTTTCGTTCGATGGAGAATTTCTGCTGATTCGCATAAGGAACAACCCAGCCGTTAAAATAAACGGAGAGACCACTGACGACGAGAGCAACGGTTATCAACGGGGCCATATAACGATAAATACTCATGCCTCCTGCTTTCATCGCTGTCAGTTCATTGTTTGAAGCAAGTTTCCCCGTTGTGAACAGACTGGCAAGAAGTACAGCAACCGGTGTCATTAGTTTTACGATTTCAGGCAGGAAAGCAATATAATATTGTACGATGAGTTCATTGGCAACATTGTTATCCAGGAAATCGTCAAGATTTTCCATAAGGTCGATGACAACGAAAATTGCCATAAACGTAATCAGCCCGAAGACCGTTGTTAGAATAAACTGTTTTAGTATATAGGAATCGAAAATTTTCATCGGTTTAAAATTTCAATCAATCGTTTCGGAACGAATCGGCGCCACCAATCAAAATTCAACTCAATATTCTCTTTTCCCACCTTGTAGGTGAGGAAAACGCCGAGTACACCGATGACGATGTTTGCCCCCCACATTCCAAACCATGGTGCAATCACATGCCGGTCTGCAAGTTTTTCGCCGCCGATCAACGATGACCAATAAAGCAGAAAGAAACCGAGGCTGAGTGATGCGGCAATTCCAAATCCTCCGCGGCGCGCCATCACACCCAGCGGCGCACCGACAAGAATGAAAATGAAACAGGCAAACGGAATTGAATATTTTTTATGAATCTCTACAAGATATTCCCGGATTTGTTTTTCCTGATAGGTAATATTGGATACGTCGTTGTCGATATTATTCCGGTAAAACAGTAATTGGCTGGAAACGCTGGTATATTGTCCGACGTTTTTCCAGAAATCGGTCGCGGGGGATTTCGGAGTGACCGAACCGTAGAACAGTTTCTCATGAAGTCCGTCTGCATAATGATTAATTCGATTATGGATGGTTTCCGTCAGTTCGCTAAGACTGTCCACCATAAATCGCATTTCGGCAGAACTCAACTCACGGTCGCTGCGTGAGAACTGGTCGACTGCTGAACGTTCGAAATCGAAGCCTTCCGAAACTGTGCTAATTCGTTGCCGTTGGAATTGGATAGTCCTGTACATGTTCGGTTTTGTATGGTCAATCTCGTGGATCTCACCGTCATATAAATCCATGATTAATTTCCGGTAGTCGCCGGAGAATGACAATGTTCCCGTTTTTGCCGTGATCACAGTATTTTTGTTAGGATCTGTATGGTTATAAATTGTCACACCTTCAAGGGCATTGGATTCTTCAAATGTCTTTCTTACTAGCATACTATAACCTGGCATATCCTGGTTGAAGAGTCCGGGAACAAGGGTAAGAGTTGGTTTTTTCCGTCGGATATCGATTGTCAGTGTTTTAGAACGGTGGTTGGCTTCAGGGAGAACCTTATTATTAAATTCAATCATCAGATAGGTCACAATCATCGCAGCGATCGCTACCGGGACCATCATCCGAAACAGGCTTACGCCGCCGGCTTTCATCGCTGTTACCTCGTTCGTGGAGGCCATAGAACCGAATGCCATGAGCGTTGCCACTAACACTGCCATCGGCACTGCCAAAACCATCATCCATGCAAGATTCAACAGCATCAGCTCGGCGATCACCGCTCCGCTTAAACCTTTGCCCACCAGTTGATCCATGAATTTCATCACAAATTGCAGGACAAAAACCGACATCAGGAAGAGGAACGAACCGAAAAATGGCGCCGCATGGCGTTTAAGGATGTACCACGAAATTTTCATACTACAAGATACCTCTCATTTGGTTTGACAATCAAGAAAATATTTTTAATTTAAGACACAATTTTCAACCAATTTTCCGGAGGAGAAATGAAAAAAGCGTTTAAGATTGCCGGCTATGTTGTCGGCGTTATCGTTCTTGTAGCAGCGGGACTGGTGATTTATTTGAGCACCGCTTTCCCAAAGGTTTCACCTGCTCAAACAATGACAATAGAATCGACCCCTGAACGGCTGGAGCGCGGGAAATATCTTGCGCACCATGTCGCCGGTTGTATCGATTGCCACTCCACTCGTGATTGGACAAAATTTGCGGGACCGATTATCCCCGGGACTGAAGGCAAAGGAGGAGACAAATTTGATGAGGCATTAGCTGGATTGCCGGGAACAATCTATGCACAGAACATCACTCCATTCTATCTTAAACGGTATACTGATGGTGAACTGTATCGGTTGATCACTACCGGTGTCACCAAGGATGGTCGGGCTTTGTTCCCAATGATGCCGTACCTTGCGTTTGGAAAAATGGATCGGGAAGATGTCCGGTCCATTATTACGTACATCCGAACATTGTCGTCGAAAGATGGTGAATATCCGAAAGCGGATTTAAACTTTCCGATGAATATCATTGTCAATACCATTCCATCGGATGCAACTCCCATGACCAAACCCGATCCTACAGACGCACTCCGCTATGGGGAGTATCTGTTCACGATCTCTGGTTGCGGTGATTGTCACACACCGATGGAAAAGGGGACGCCGATTTCTGGAAAACATCTTGCCGGAGGATTTGAGTTCCGCAGTCCGGCAACGGGGGATATTGTTCGCTCAGCCAATATTACGCAGGATCATGAAACCGGGATCGGAACATGGACGGAAGAGGTTTTTGTCGGCAGGTTTAAATCATATTTGGATTCATCCTGGACAAACAAGTCCGTTAAAGCGGGGGAATTTAACACAGCGATGCCATGGCTTTTATTTGCAGGAATGGAAGAACGCGACTTGAAGGCAATCTTCCGATTTTTACAGACAGTACCACCTGTGACTAATAAGATTGAAAAATTTACAGCAAAACAATAAGGATTTTTTCCTCTTGATTTGTTTTTGTCTTAGCAACTGCAAAATTTCTTAACTCCGAAAGACCGGTGAAGAAACGTTCACCAGTCTTGCTCGGATTTTTTTCCGGGTTCACTCGTTCTATTGTTCTCCGCGTAATTTTTTCTTCGAAGTCGTTCATTTTTTAAACCACGGAATATGAGGACAAATGAAAAAAATCCGTTATGGTATTATAGGTTTTGGTGCATTTGCAGAACGCGCGATAATGCCGGCAATCCGGTCAACCAATAATTCTGAACTCGTTGCGATTCAGAAACGTTCGTTGGACATGGCGAATTGGAAAGCACAGGAACATGGCATTCCATTATTTTTTGATACTGTGGAAGCGCTTGTCGCTTCACCCGAAGTAGATGCTGTGTTCATTGTTTCTGCAAATGCACAGCATTATTCCGAGACGCTTGCCGCAGCTGCAGCCAAAAAACATGTGTTGGTAGAAAAACCGATGGCGGTATCGTATTCACAAGCTCTGGCAATGACCGACGCATGCCGAACAGCAGGCGTACAACTGATGGTCGGTCATATGCTTCGATTTTCACCTCTTGTAAGAAGAATGAAAGAGATTGTCCAGTCCGGAATAATTGGAGAGATTACATACGCCCAATCCCATTTCATTTACGATGTCCGGTTGTCTCAGCGGAAATGGGTGCTAGATAGAAATGAAGCGGGGGGAGGTCCGCTGTTCGATATTGCGATCCATTGCCTCGATTCCTTGCGGTTCGTGTTGAATGACGATCGTGTAACGGCAGTGCAGAGTTTGATGAAACCGGAGAGGACGTCAGGAAAAGTCGAAATGACGAATGTGCTGTCGTTGCAATTTTCTCTCGGCACGCTCGCAACAATTTATTCCTCGTATGAAACACCGTACCGTCAGGGATTTATAGAATTTTTCGGAACGAATGGTTCGATCTCTGCATTTCATTTTACACCGAGCAATACCGATACGGAGTTGGAAATTAAATTCGGTGTGAATGGTAGAATAGATCGCATCGAAAAAGAGCAGATCCGCGTTCCAGATCTTTATGCGTTGGAAGTTGCACATTTCTCCGATTGTCTTCTTCGTAATGAAGAGCCGTGTGTGACGATGGACCATTCTCTGCATAATCAGGAAATCTTGGAACGTGCTGTTCGAATCTGATAAAAAAAATATCTTTTAAAAGATCTCAATTTTTATTACATTACAGTATCAACACTGGAGAAAACTACGGAAACTATGACACAAAAGAAGATCAAACGATTAGGTATATTAACCGGCGGTGGAGACTGTCCCGGTTTGAATGCCGTTATTCGCGGCGTTGCAAAACCGGCTATGAACGATTATGGTCTGACCATCGTCGGTATTGAAGACGGATTCGAAGGATTCGTTGAAGGCAAAATGCGCGAAATTTCGCGCGACGATATCGCCGGAATCATCGGGCAAGGCGGAACAATACTCGGAACATCCAACAAAGGGGACCCATTCCATTATCCAACCGAAGGAATGAACGGCGTGGAAATCGTCGACGCATCGCAGCGCGTGTTAAAGCATTATAAAGGCTGGGGCCTTGATGCGTTGATCACCATCGGCGGCGATGGTACGATGCATATTTCCAATAAGTTGTCCGAACTCGGAATGAACATCGTTGGCGTGCCGAAAACGATCGACAACGATCTTGACGCAACTGACCAAACATTCGGTTTCGACACTGCGCTCTCGATCGCTACAGAAGCAATTGACCGGTTGCACACAACCGCGTCCGCACATCATCGCGTTATGGTAATTGAAGTGATGGGACGGTATGCCGGATGGATCGCACTGCAAGCAGGTCTTGCAGGCGGTGCTGACATTATTCTGCTGCCGGAAAACCCGTTTAAATGGGACAGTGTGATGCGCCGCGTTATCGAGCGCAGCACACGCGGCAACCGTTATAGCATTGTTTGCGTTGCCGAAGGTGCGAAAGCGGCGGATGAAGAGGTCGTTATTAAAGAAACAGATGTGAAACGGACCGATCCAATCCGGTTTGGCGGAATCGGTGAACATGTTGCCGGTCGTATTACACTGGAAACTGGATTGGAAACGCGCACGACAATTCTCGGACATTTGCAACGAGGTGGAAGCCCGACCGCGTATGACCGGGTGCTTGCAACACGGTATGGAACGAAAGCGGTAGAACTTGCCGTGAACGGAGAATTCGGCCGTATGGTAAGCCTGAGGGGATTGAATGTGACCAGCGTTGCGATTAAAGACGCTATCTCTAAACAACGGCTTGTGCCGGTGGACGGCGAAATCGTCAATACTGCCCGTGCAGTCGGGACGAGTTTTGGTGACGAATAGTTCGTTCAAACACTCAACCGTTTCATCAGATCCTTTCAATGCCGAGTACTTCGATGCTGAAGACCACTCGGCATTGGTTTTTCAACAGTGAAAATCTACTCGACATTATCGGACGGTTGCAAGATTATCGACAGTCAGTTTTTACTGAATGCCTATTGCAACGGCATGTTCCCGATGGCGGATGGTCCGAACGGCGAGATCCATTGGTTTTCGCCCGAACATCGCGGCATAATTCCGCTGAATGGGCTGAACATTTCGCGCAGCCTTCGGCAGACGTTGCGAAAAAAAATGTTCAATGTAAAGATCGATACTGCGTTTGAAGAAACGATACGAGCTTGTGCGGAACGAGAAGATGTGTGGATTTCGGAAACCATCGTCCAAAGTTATTGCGAATTATTCCGTCTCGGCTTTGCACATTCCGTTGAATGCTGGTACCAGCATAACCTTGTGGGAGGACTCTACGGAGTATCGATCGGCGGAGCATTCTTCGGGGAATCGATGTTCAGTAGGGTAACGGATGCATCAAAAACTGCGCTCGTATATTTGGTAGAACGGATGAACCGCCGTGGGTATACACTGCTTGATACGCAGTATCAAAATGATCATCTCGCCACGCTCGGGTGTATTGAGATTTCGAAACAGGAATATATCGAACAGCTGGAACGGGCGATCAGTCTCACGTGCAATTTTTGATAGGAGACCACTATGAATGCCATCACAGATACGAATTTCGCCGGTTTGAAATTTCTAAAACGCGGGAAAGTCCGCGATATCTACGATGTTGGAGAACACCTGTTGTTCGTCGCAACGGATCGGCTATCTGCTTTTGACGTCGTTATGCCGCAAGGAATTCCCGGAAAGGGGAAAGTGCTGACACTGATTTCTGCATTCTGGTTTGAGCAGACAAAAGACATCATTCCGAATCATGTCGTGTCAACAAATGTAGATGAATTCCCTGCTGCTTGTGCGCTCCATAAAGAAATACTACGTGGACGAAGCATGCTGGTAAAAAAATCAGTGCCGCTCTCCGTTGAATGTATTGTGAGAGGGTATCTTTCTGGTTCCGGCTGGGCGGAGTATCAAAAGACAGGATCGATCTGCGGTCTTTCGCTTCCGAAGGGGCTTGTAGAAAGTCAGAAGCTTCCCGAAATAATCTTCACTCCGTCCACCAAAGCGGAAGTGGGGATTCATGACGAAAATATTACCTTCGAACAGATGATTGTGCGGGAAGGAAAACAGCGTGCCGAACAGGTGCGCGAAACAGCCATCAAGATTTTCCAACGCGCATCGCAGATCGCCGAGTCCAAGGGAATTATTATTGCCGATACGAAAATGGAATTTGGTATAATGGATGGGAAACTCATTTTGATAGACGAATTGCTCACTCCCGATTCATCCCGGTTCTGGCCCAGGGAAACATATGCTCCCGGAAAAGCTCAGAACAGCTATGACAAACAATTTATCCGCGATTACCTGCTCTCCATTAATTTCGATAAAACCCCTCCAGGACCCATTCTGCCGGAGGAAGTTCTTCAAAAAACTGCCGATCTGTACCATCAGGCGGTATTTCAACTGACCGGAAAACATGTAGTATGAGAAGTATTCTCTTTTTTAGCTTTTTCTATCTTTCATTGGCGTCAGCACAATTTGAACCGCGATCGACCGAATTGCCGAAAGACACCCTTGCATCTATCGGTTCGCGCATTATTACGGCGAAGGATTTTCTGGAACGCTTTGAATTAATGCCGTGGCCCAATAAGGATAAAGTAAATCGTATCGAATATACGAAACTGGAATTTCTCCATTCCATCGTAGCCGAGAAGCTGCTGGCTCAGGAGGCGGCCGCACAGAATATCGGGACAGATTCTTCGTCGCTGAAGCTTCAGAATAATTACGAACGATTATTTGTACGGGATGAGTATTATAAAACCGAAGTGCAATCCCGCATCGTCATTACTCCCTCTGAAGCCTTGGCGGGGATGTCTCGTTTTCCGTATGAATTTGAAGTTGCCGTGCTCGGGATCTTGTCCAAAGAGGAAGGGGAATTGTTGTATAAAAAGGTGGCGAAAAGTAAGAATAAAAATGCTACGGTGAAGTTTTTCAATGATTCGCTCTATGTTGTGATCGATACTGTTCATGTAACGTACGGCTTTCCTGAAGAAGTTGTGGAGGATGCGGTATTCGCAATCGGTAAAGACAGTCTTTCGCGACCCGTTGAAACGCAGGCGTACGGTTGGGTGATGTTTGCACTCCTGAAAAAATATACGAATGTTCAGAATGTGAAATATTCCCATCCGGACCGGCTGCACAAAGTAAACAACGTTATCCGCGAGAGGAAAGAGGATTCCATTGCTGTTCGGACGTTTGCTGCTGTTACATCTCCTCAACGTGCAGAAGCAGATCCGGCGGTCTTTTTCCCTATTGCAGATTCGGTATATGCAATTCTTCGTGCGGATTCGACAGCGTATCTTTCGAAAGGGGTGTATCAATTCAACGCCGGCGCGATCGCTCTGTTAGAACAAAAATTGTCATCACGTTTGCGGGATCGTTTTATTACGATCGAGTCCGGAAATATGACTGTGGAAGATGTGCTGCAGGGACTGTTTAACAATGTTGTCGTATTTCCTTCGCCATTACATCTTGACCATATCCGTATCGTGTTGAATAATAACATTAAAACTGTCATCCAGAATGAAATGCTGGCGCGGGAAGGCCTAAAGAAGAATTTGCATCAAACCGAGAGCGTGCGCCACGATGTTGGCGTGTGGATGGACAGTCACAAAAGTCGGATGTTGTTACGCAATATCATCGACACGCTCCGCAGAACGACAGATACGCTTCAACAAAAAAGATTGGAACGATACATCCAGGAATCAATCGACAGATATATCGGAACTCTGGCAAAGCGGTACAATGTTACCATCAACGAGGAGGCGCTGCGCAGGGTGAGCACGACAACTTCCAGTATGGTAACGTGGAGACATATCGGCTTTGGCGGACGGATTATCGCCGTGCCGCAGACGATCCGTCAGTTCGAATGGAAATATGAATGGATGAAACAGGAAAAAATTAATCAATAAATTCTCACCACAAAGGAAGCGTTCATGAGTTCACTCACTAGTGAAAATATTTTAGAAGCATTACGGGTTGTACGCGATCCGGATTTGAATCGCGATATTGTTACTTTAAATTTTGTGAAAGATATTGCTATTAAAGGCAAGGATGTCAGTTTTTCCATTGAACTCACAACGCCGGCATGTCCTGTGAAAGATGAGATGAAAATGCAGGCCGAACAAGCGGTTCGGAGTTCGATTCCGGAGATTGGATCATTGAGTGTGACCATGACGGCGAATGTCTCGAAACGTTTGAATATGCAGGTGATGCCGGTATTGACCGGTGTGAAGAATACGATTGCAGTCGCTAGCGGCAAGGGGGGCGTCGGAAAATCTACCGTTGCGGTGAATCTTGCCGTATCGCTGGCACGTGAAGGGGCGAGCGTTGGGTTGATTGATTGCGACATTTACGGCCCGAGTATTCCGCTGATGTTTAATATCAATGAAAAACCGCAGTTGCATAATCAAAAGCTTGTACCTTTGGAAAAGTACGGCGTAAAGGTAATGTCAATCGGATTTTTAATCGATTCGACCCAAGCGGTAATCTGGCGGGGTCCGATGGCAAGCGGTGCTGTAAAACAATTTTTGACGGATGTGGAATGGGGTGAGTTAGATTATCTTGTATTCGATTTGCCTCCCGGAACAGGTGACATTCAATTGACGATTGTGCAGCAGATTCCACTCACGGGAGCAGTGATTGTCACGACACCGCAGGAAATGTCACTGGCGGACGCACGCCGGGGTATGGCAATGTTTCAGAAAGTGAATGTTCCGATCCTTGGAGTTGTGGAAAACATGAGTTATTTTGTCAGTGCTGGCGGTGAACGGGAGAATATCTTCGACACCGGTGGCGGGAAAAGAGTGGCGGAACAATTTTCTGTTCCATTTCTCGGCGAGATCCCGATCTATACGAAAATCCGCATCGGGAGTGATTCCGGTCGACCTGTGACCGATTCCGAACCAGATACTGAACCCTCGAAGATTTTTAACACGATCGCAAAAAACCTTGCAGCGCAGATTAGTATCAGCAATTATTCAAAACAAACCGCTCCCATCGAAATATCGCTGGGCAGCAACAATGGACAATGACCATTACCGAAAAAGTTCTGGATTCCCTGTCTAACGTCCGCCCGTACCTTCAGGCGGACGGAGGCGATGTGGAATTAGTTCGGGTGACTGACGACGGATTTGTGGAAGTAAAACTAACAGGATCGTGTGTCTCATGTCCGATGTCCCGAATGACGCTACGCGCAGGAGTAGAACGAAAATTATTGAAAGATGTCCCCGAGATTCGCAGAGTAGAACAAGTGCTCTACTGATACAATAGCCGATAGATTCATTCCGGATAATTCCCTCCCGTTTTTCCCGCATTGCTTTATATTTACCTTGCCCTTTCCCGGGATATTCAGGAACTTTGTATTAGAAATTGCCGCCGGCAATGACAGTATTTTCACTCCAGGGAGAATTGCAATGTCTCTCCGATTGGTTTTTCCCCTTCGTTCTTGCACCAGACACATGGTGTATCAATCTGCTGAAAATGTGAATCGTCATTCTACACTTGTTCTGCAGCTCCTTTCTGTGAAAAATCCTAATTGTGGAATTTCTCCCGGCGATCATAAATCACAGGGTTTTTAATCAGCGAACTCAGCTAATGATGGTTCCGTGTGATTGACTGTGAAAATTATAAAGGAGGGATTATGAAATTTGTGACACTGATAATGTCGCTTACCCTGTGCTCCAGTACAGCATTCTCCGGAATCGATTCACTGTTTGTGACCATCGCTGGCGATACAGCGACGATATGGCATAAAAATACTTTAAGCAATTGTGCCAGTAAATTTGATTTTGAAATTACCCTGAGTACCGATACGATTACGATTGTCGAAACCGACACGGTAGGCCCACTTGTTCATTGCACCTGCTCATTCGATTTGAACGTCCGGCTTCGAAATGTCTGGGGAACGCATACCGTACTGGTGTATCGTCAATTGTTGAAAAAGTATTTTTACCAGAATGATACGATGCTGTTCATTGGTTCAACGCAATTTACCTTGCCGGGACCGAGTGTACTTCCCTATTTCGCTATAGATAATTATCAATCGACATGCGGCGGCGATCCTGTTTATGCGGTGAAACAAAATGCAGTGAAACACTTAGATGGAGATGTATTCAGCTATCCCAATCCATTCAATACCACAACTACCATAATATTCTCTCTTCGCGAACGCGATGATGTCGTGCTGAAAATTGTCGATCTCCTGGGAAGAGAAACAATGCGTCTAGTGGATGCTGAATTGGAGTCCGGTGAGCATCGTATTTTCTGGAATGCTTCTTCGGCTAGTAGTGGAGTATATTTTCTTTCTCTAACAACTGGAACACATTCTGTGATGCAAAAAATCATATTGATGAAATAGTGTCCGTGGCATTCACAGAAAATCACAGAGAATAATCAGAGGGAGGCTATATCATGACAATTTGTAAAAGGGTGATTCGTTGTTTCTTGCTTATCAGTACGTTCATCAGCGTATTGACTGCCCAACAATCTTTTTGGAATCAGTTAAATATTTCTATCAATACGACGATCTATGCAATCACCGTAACTGCCCAGGGAAATATTTTCGCCGGTACTGCAAATGGTGTCTTTTGTTCCTTCGATGCTGGCGCTACATGGAGTGTGAGGAGCTCCGGGTTGCCGTATGGTGCTGACGTTGGCACAATCGCATCAGACATGGCTGGCAATGTGTATGCCGGGATTTATTCTTACGGGGTATATATGCTCAAGAGTGATGATACGGTGTGGAGTGAAATGAAATCCGGTTTGACAAAAACGAATATTAGGTCGGTAGCAGTGCATCCAGTGAAACAAAACGTTTACGTTGGAACGTCGAATAGTGGATCATTTCTTTGGAGAAAAGGAGATACATCGTGGTCGGTTATGGATACAAGCCTGAGTGATATACATGTGCAATGTTTTCTGCTTGACACGCTCAACAATCTGATATTTGCCGGAACGTGGAGCGGTATTTTCCGATCTTCAAATGAGGGAGAAACCTGGGAACGGCTTGGCTCAACGACTTCGTTTCTTGTAACAACACTCGCAATCACTTCGCAAGGAGTTCTGTTCGCCGGATCATCCAATGTTGGGATTTTCCGCTCAACGGATAATGGGATGCAATGGACTCCAAAAAATACTGCAATGTTCGACAGTCTCGTCTCTAATCTGGTAGTGAATGCCAAGGATATCATATATACGAGTACGTCGATGGGGGTATTTTTTTCAACGAATAACGGCGACACATGGATTTCCATCACTGGTACGATGGGGAGAGTAAACTATCTCACCTTAGATGCGGGGCACTATCTTTATGCTGGGACTCAGTCTGGAACAATGTACCGAAGCAAGATTTCCACCACGACTGGCGTGGAAGCTGGATCGATGGGAGCGGTATCGGGTTTCGCACTGTATCAGAACTATCCGAATCCCTTCAATCCGGTGACGGTCATCTCGTATTCATTGCCGGTTGAAACCGCCGTTCGATTAGCTGTTATTGATGCGATGGGAAGAGAGATTGAAGTATTAGTGAACGGAAGGAGAGATGCCGGCTTGCACCGGGTGACATTCGATGCTGCACGTGTTGCCAGCGGGATTTATTTTTACAGGATTACTGCCGGAATGTACGCAACGGCAAAAAAACTGGTGGTGATCAAATAACCAGGTAGTAGTCCGAAGCGCAGCGCGCTTCGGACTACTATTGTTTCAATTGCACTTCGCGCACCTGTCGGTCTTTAATCTGCATAATCTTTCCCTGCGCTTTTCGAACCAGATCGTAATTGTGCGTGGTCATCAGCACGGCCGTTCCTTTGTGGTTGATGTCCATCAGTAGTTTCAATATCTCCATAGACGTTCCGGGATCAAGATTCCCGGTCGGTTCATCGGCAAGGATCAAGAACGGTTCGTTCACCAACGCCCTGGCAATGCAGACGCGTTGTTGTTCTCCACCAGAGAGCTGATGCGGCATGGCGTTACGTTTATGGCTTAACCCCACTTGTGTCAGAACAGTTACTACTTTTTTCTTAATCACAGTTGCTGTCGCGCCGGTGACATGGAGCGCAAATGCAACGTTATCGTATACATTCCGGTCTTCCAATAATTTGAAATCCTGGAATATGATTCCGAGTTTTCTGCGAAGAAATGGAATCTGAGATGCGTTGATGGATTTTGAGGAATATTCGCCGACCATCACCATACCATGAGTGGGAAGAAGATCCATATACAACAACCTGAGTAAGCTGCTTTTTCCAGCGCCAGATTCCCCAACCAGTGAAACAAATTCTCCCGGTTCTACGAGGAAACTAACATCACGAAGAATGGAGTGATGTTCGAATGAGACGCTGACAGTATCGAATTTTACTAGCATTATCGTTTCCGATATTCAATGATCGTGGTTGCTAGTTCGATGGCGGAGATCATGCTTCCTGGATTGGCGATGTTCTTGCCGGCAATATCGAATGCAGTGCCGTGATCGGGAGAAGTACGAATAATTTTAAGTCCTGCGGAAAAATTTACCCCTTCGTCAAATCCGCTCATTTTCAGCGGGATCAATCCCTGATCATGATACATTGCTAGGATGGCATCATACTGTTTATACGCTTTAGAAGCAAAAAATCCATCCGCAGGAAATGGTCCGAACGCATAGATATTTTTATCGACCGCTTTTTTGATTGCAGGGATAAGCACTTCAAGTTCTTCTGTTCCGATGGCGCCGTTTTCACCCGCATGTGGATTGACCCCCAACACGGCAATGGATGGTTTGGCGATACCGAGATCGCGACGCAGTGATGTGCTGACGGTGTCCAGCTTTTCTACAATACGATCGATGGATAAATTTTCTGATACTTTCTTCAACGGAATATGCACCGTGGCCAGTGCAACACGCATCGTTTTTGAAAGCAACATCATGGTAACCCGATCGGAACGGGTGAGCATGGCCAGCATCTCTGTCTGTCCCGGGAAATTATATCCCGCAAAATGCAGCGCTTCTTTGGAAACCGGTGCAGTGACCATTGCATCGATTTCATTATCCATGCAGAGTTTAATCGCCCGCTCAATCGCCAGTCCTGCGCACACACCTGCATCGGGAGCGTTTTTCCCGATCTGAAGATTTTTGGTGGTAACGGTATGGACGCTCAGAACCGGAACGGCTCCGGCTTTAATCTTGGCTGTAGGAGAATCGACCGCCGTCAGTTCTATGTTGATTTTTAGCAGCGTTGCGTAATACTGAAAAATTTCAAATGAACCGATGAGGACCGGTTGGATCTTTTTGTGAATTGCCGGTGAAGTAATACTTTTTAATACGACTTCCGGTCCGATGCCGTTGAAGTCTCCGATGGTAATGCCGATAATTGGTTTCATTAATGCTCAGTCAGTTTATAATTTCCTTGTTTGCCTGGGTCTTCGAACGTGAAGATCTTGTTCTGTGAGTTATATTTCCAGATTTCTTTTGGCGCACCGTCGGGAGCCAATAACCGTTCCGTAGTAGTAGGATTCCCGTAAAGGATATAAATTTTCCCCCGGTCAGTGATCGCCCCGTTCATTTCGCGAAGTGTTCGGAAAGCGATAACGGAAAAATCGACCCGGCGGTAAAATTCATGCATCACTTCATTATACGCGGTGGACGGGGTGGAATCTTTCTTTTTCCAGAATTCTTCGAATTTCTTTATGCGCGAGTCACGGCTTCCCCTTCGCAAATTGGAATAGTCG
>JALNZH010000384.1 GCA_023229405.1 Bacteroidota bacterium | reverse complement strand
AAGCGAGGCGAGAATTCCAATCGGCATATCGCGAGCAGGATTTTTTGCTTCCTGTGCAGCAGTTGATACCGCATCAAAACCGATAAAGGCAAAAAAGACAACGCCGGCGCCTCCTAAGATTCCCATAATGCCTCCGAAATTTATATTCGAACCGAGAGTAGATTTTATAACTTCCGGTTCGGGGATCATCGGCGTATGATTCATCGGATTGATATACGCCCATCCGAAGCCAATGAATAAAACTACGATCGAAACTTTAATCACCACAATAATTCCGTTAACGAATGCCGACTCTTGAGTGCCTCGAATGAGAAGCATCGTGATCAATAACAAAATTAATACTGCGGGAAGATTGATGAGCCCACTAACACCGTCTGGTGAGATCTCAAAAGGAGAGTGACTCCATTGAAAAGGAATTTCCAATCCCCAATTACCAAGTAGTTTGTTCAGATATTCAGACCAGGCAATTGCAACCGTAGCAGCGCCAAAAGCATATTCCAAAATCAAATCCCAGCCGATAATCCATGCTACAAATTCTCCCATTGTTGCGTAAGAATATGTGTATGCGCTTCCGGCAATAGGAATAGACGATGCAAATTCAGCATAGCACAATCCGGCAAATGCACAGCCGATAGCGGCAACAATGTAAGATATTGTGACAGCCGGCCCCGCATGTTCTGCGGCGGCAGCGGCGGTTCGGACGAATAGTCCTGCACCAATAATAGCACCGATCCCCAGCAACGTAAGATTGACCGGTCCTAGAGTCCGCTTTAAAGCATGACCCGATTCTTTCGAATCAGCCATCAAATCTTTTAAGGGTTTTACGACAAACAAATTTGACGCCATTACAATCCTCCTAATGATTAAAATTCGTTATTAGATACTGAAACCGCAGTAAGAAATCAAGTTGAATCTCTGTAGGAGATCATAAATGCTACAAGTACAATGAATGCTCCCGCTATGAATGGGTAAGAGATATTTATCTGAAAGAGGGCGCCGGCGCCTATGGGTGTTGCTGCCATGGCAACTGTCATCATCGATGCTATTGTTCCAAGTACTTCACCTTTCATCAGCGGATCGGCTTTCAGGATCGCCTGATTGGAAACAACCACACGGTATATTGCCTGGCTTGTACCAATAAAGGGAAGTCCTAGAAAAAAGAGGGGAAGATATTGTGTCGCTGAAAGCAATAACCCGATCACAACGAACAGCAACATAATTTTTTCCAACTGTTGGTCGGAAAAGTGTTTCTTCCAAAATGTATTGAGCAATAGCATTTGATTGAAGGCAATAACGAGTCCCACAATAGTGAAAATGCTTCCGGTTTGAAATGATGTAAAATTGAACGCTTTTTGCGCAAATAATGCAAAAATGGTATGTACGACAACGAAAGCAAGACTGAATAAAAACCATTTGATATATAGGGATCGGAGGGGGGAAGGTTTGAATGCCCGGACAATCGGTGCAACAGGATTGTAACGCAACGACTGTGTATTGTGATTCACATTAGATTCTTCCAGAAAAAAATATGCGGAGATGCCGTTCATTAACGCCATCGCACCAGCACAATAAAAGGGGAATGCATGGGAAACCATGCTCAATACTCCGCCGATCATCGGACCAAGAATAAATCCGATACCGAATGTTGCACCGATAATACCGAGGTTTTTTACCCGCTCTTTCTCATCATTTTTGGAAATATCAACTAGATAACTTTGGGCAGTAGTAAAATTTCCAGCGGCAAGTCCATCTATCATCCGTCCGATGAACAGCAAGGGAATCGAAACCGCGCTCGCAAAGACAAACCAACCGATTGATGTAGAAAAAATGGAAAGCAAAAGCACCGGTCGCCTGCCGATTCTGTCGGAAAGTGCTCCCAATAACGGCGCACTGAGAAATGCACAGAATGAAAAGACAGAAAAAAGAACGGTAATCGTGAGCGGTGATGCGCCGAATTCGGTTAGATAAAATGGAAGGATAGGTATGACAATTCCGAATCCGAGAACATCGACGAATACAGTAAAGATAATAATGAGTTTTTGTCTGGACATGTCTGCAGAAGATAGTGAAATATTGTATATTCACCAACAATTATGACACTCGAATACACACTCCATATTCTGAAATCGTTCGGCAGCAAAAAAAGTGTAGACGGAATGAAACGGTTTCAAACCGTGTCCAAAAAAGCATTTGATATTTCTACTCCGAAAATCAGAACCCTTGCCAAACAGATAAAAAAAACATTCGCTTGCTCTACAGTTGTGGGAATCCGGATACCATGAAGCACGTATTCTTTCCATCCTTATTACAGATCCTGCGAAAATAAATCTATCGTTACTCGACCGATGGGCATCGGAATGTGAAAATTGGGCTCAATGTGACGCCTGTTGTACAGAACTCTTCCAAAAAACACAGTTTGCATCAGCGCTTCCCGGGCATTGGTCAAAAAGTGAACAGGAGTATCTCCGCAGGGCTGGTTTGGTAATGATCGCAATGATTGCACTGCATCATAAAACTCTTCAGGATGAAAAAATCGAAAAGTACTTTCCATTACTCAAACGATATTCTATTGCTGAAAGAAATTTCGTAAAAAAGGGGAGCAACTGACCTTTGAGGCAAATAGGTAAGCGAAATATGCGATTACGGAAAAAAGCGTTGCACTTGCAAAAGAAATTCAGAACATTCCATCGAAAAGTGCCAAATGGATTGCTGCGGATGCCCTAAGAGAATTGAACAATCCAAAAAGTATTGCATTGATTCAACGAAGAAAGGATACACAATGAGACATAACGACATGAATCGCCGATCGTTTATTGCGAATATTGGAAAAGGGATCGGTCTGGCAACGCTATCTTCATCGTATATTACTGCAATGCATAATGATTTATTGGCGTCCACACGGTCTTTCGAT